>JAGFJD010000281.1 GCA_024102975.1 Phaeodactylibacter sp.
CGCTAATTATCCGGCGCGCCTGCATCTATCCATGCCTTGATCTTGCCGAGGTCGCATTCGGGCAGCGGTTCGCTCGCTCCGAGCGGCATCGGCACGAAGCCGGTTTGCCACGAGACAGCGCCGTACAGCCGGCCGTCGTTCACTTTGGCCAACACATCATCATAAGTTTCCAGGACAAACCCACCGACCGGGTTAGCGCCCCGGTGGCAGCCCAGGCAGTTGTTTTCGATGATCGGGCGTATGTCCTGGGAGTAACTTACATTTTCTGTATCGCAACCGCCGGCGGACGGGTCGCAGCTTTCGTTTTTCGCGCCCTGCAGGATCCATGCCGAAATGAGGTTGATCTGCGCCGCCGTCAACCGGGGGTTAGGCGGCTGCGGCATGCGCTTGTCCGGGTCGTCTTCGGTAATCACCTCGTACAGGTCGCTGCCGCTCAGGTTAAACGGCCTTACGTCGGCCGTAGCCATCACCGACTCATAGGAGGTGAGGATCACCCCGTCCTGGGCAGTGTTGTCGTCATGGCATCCGCTCTTGGCGCAATTGGACCGCAGGATCGGCAGCACGTCCAGCTCGAAGTAAATGACGTCCGGGTCGCAGGGCGTTCCGGCAATCGTGGTGTCCGGCGGGTTGTTGCCGGTTGTATCGGGCGGGTTGTTGTTTCCGGTGGTGTCAACCGGATTATCGACCTCTCCACCTTCTATGGTTATCGGCTCGTGCCGGCAGGAGAGAACGCTCAAAACCAGCCCCCAGCCAAAAACCATCAACGGCAACCAATAATTTTTTATCTCCATAAGGCTTTTCGATTATGGGAGCAAAGATAAGGCCCGATTCATCAAGCGGCAATCCGTAGTTGCTGAACGGGAATATTCGGCTGCTGAACGAGCAGCTTTCTGAGCAACCCGGGAAGATAAAATGCCGGAAAGCTTCCGGGAGTGACTTTTGTCCTTGCTTTTTACCTCCATTAACAGGAAACTTTCACCTGCCAGAAATGTATTGCTGATCTCAAGCTTTAAACCAATGATACCAGAAAAAAAAATGGAAGCGCTCCGGAAAGCAGCGCTGCAATACCACGAAAGCGGCCGCCGCGGCAAGATCGAAGTCGTGTCCACCAAGCCGTGCATAACGCAGAATGACCTCTCCCTGGCCTATACCCCAGGAGTGGCCGAACCCTGCCGGGCCATCCAGGCCGACCCGGCCAAGGCGCGGCTCTATACTGCCAAGGGCAACCTCGTAGCTGTCATCTCCAACGGCACTGCCGTCCTGGGCCTGGGCAATATCGGCGCTCTGGCCGGCAAGCCGGTGATGGAAGGCAAAGGGGTGCTCTTCAAGCGCTTTGCCGACATCGATGTATTCGATATCGAACTGGACACCGAAGACCCGGAAGAAGTCGTCAAGACCGTCCAGTACCTGGCGCCTACCTTCGGCGGGATCAACCTCGAAGACATCAAGGCGCCGGAGTGCTTTTACATCGAAGAAGAGCTGAAAAAACGGCTGGACATCCCGGTTTTTCATGACGACCAGCACGGAACTGCCATCATTTCAGGCGCCGCTTTGATCAATGCGCTGGAACTGGCAGAAAAGGACATCGACAAGGTCAAGGTAGTTTTTTCGGGAGCGGGCGCAGCGGGAATCGCCTGCGCTAATTTTTACGTCCGGCTCGGCGTCAACCCCGATAATATCCTGATGACCGACAGCAAGGGAGTCTTGTGGGCCGGCAGGGGGGACGAAGGCCGGAACCCCTATAAGGACAAGTACTTCAGGAAGACTTCAGCCCGCACGCTGGCAGACGCCGTCCGTGGCGCCGATGTTTTCTGCGGCGTGTCGCTGGGAGGGCTGCTGACCCGGGAGATGGCGGCGAGCATGGCGCCGCGGCCCATCATATTCGCAATGGCCAACCCCAACCCGGAGATCACCTACCCGGATGCCATCGAGGCCTGCCCGGACGCCATCGTCGCCACCGGCCGCAGCGACTACCCGAACCAGGTGAACAACGTGCTCGGTTTCCCCTTCATCTTCCGGGGTGCGCTCGACATAGAGGCCAGCGCCATCAACGAAGAGATGAAGCTGGCCGCCGCTTATTCCCTGGCCCGCCTGGCCAAAGAAGAGGTTCCCGAAGCGGTGAAACGGGCTTATGGAGACCCTAACCTGAAGTTTGGCCCGGACTACATCATCCCCAAACCTTTTGACACCAGAGTCCTGGTCTCTACTGCTTCGGCAGTGGCGGAGGCTGCCATACGCACCGGAGTGGCCCGCCGCCCGGTGGATATGGAACAATACCGGGAAAACCTGCGCAACAAGATCGACTGGTCGAGGGATGTCATGCGCAAAATCTATATCCAGGCGCGGAAGGACCCCAAACGGATCGTTTTCCCCGAGGGCAACCACCCCAGGATCATTTGGGCGGCCAGCGAGATCGTCCGGGAAGGCATCGCCCACCCCATCCTGCTGGCCAAGAGCCGGGAGGAAGTCCTGGCCCTGTTCGAAGAACTGAACCACGACCCGGAAGGGATAGAGATCATCGAACCCAAACGCTGGCCCTACCGGCAGCAGTATACAGACGCTTTCTACGCCCAGGCTCAGCGCCGGGGGGTCACCCAATCCCGGGCGAGCCTCGCCCTGCGCGATTATTTCTACTTCGGCGCTATGATGGTCCACCAGGGCCATGCCGACGGGATGGTGGCCGGCGTAGACGTCAGCTATCCCGAAGTGCTGACCCCGGCCACCCAGGTGATCGGCCCGAGCGGAAGGCTCATCGCCGGCCTGTACATGCTGGAGCACAACCACCGGCTGTACTTCTTTGCGGATTGCACAGTGAACGTCAACCCGAGCGCGGAAGAACTGGCGGAAATCGCCCTGATGGCCGCCAACCAATTAGAGCGCCTGCAACTGGAACCCAGCATCGCCATGCTTTCGTTCTCCAATTTCGGCTCGGTGCCCGTGCCGGAATCCGACAAGGTGGCCCGGGCAGTGGAGATCGCCCGCTCCCAGAGGCCCAGCCTGATGATCGACGGGCCGATGCAGGCCGACGTGGCGCTCGACCTGGATTTCCTTAAAGAACACTTTCCCTTCGCTAACCTGGCCAAACGGCCCAACCTGCTGGTCTTCCCGAACCTTGACGCCGGCAATACCAGCCTCAAGCTGGTCCGCAAACTGATCAAGGCCCACTACATCGGGCCGATCCTCATTGGGTTGAAAAAACCGATCCACCTGCTGGCCCGGGGCGCGGAGATCAACATGATCACCAATATCACTGCTATTGCCAGCGTTGATGCTCAGCAGGTGGAAGAAGCAGTGAAAAAGGAAGCGGATGAACCGGTCGGGGCGCTCTGAGAAGGAGTGAAATGCGGGCCGCTCTGCTACCTCTTCAAATCGAGCAGGAGATTAGGGCGGCCGCAGCCCGGTTTAACCTCCTTTCTTTACGGGCCACATAAAGCTTGCCCGGCTAAGGCACGAAGACGGGGTAGCCCGCACAAAAAAGAACGAAGGCCGGGGGCAAAGCTCCCGGCCTTCAAAGAAAACGCTTACCTACTAAGCGTATCTACCCTATCGTGATCATTAGACTTGTTTGTTTTATAATGCGTTTATTCTGCCGCTTCGGCAAACGAACGAAGGGCATCTTCTTCGTTCTCCCGATGAATAGCCATCATACTTTTTTTTCCGGACAGCTGGGCTTCTGCGTCCAGCGCCAGAACGCCGCTGACGACAACTTCCTCTCCCGGCGCCAACCCTTCCAGGATGAGATAATATCCGTCGCCCTGCTCGCCGGCAAGGACGACTTCCCGGCAGCGGAAAGCAGGGGTATCGTAAGCCGGGTCACGCACGTAAACCGCCGAACGGCGGCCAGTCCATAAAACAGCAGTCCTGGGCACCCGGACCAGGTCGCCTTCTTTTTCAACGGCATCAAGACGGCCGTCCAGATGGGCCTCCACAAACATGTCCGGCTTCAAAAGGCCTTCCGCATTGTCCACGGCCAACCGAATCCCGATGGTCCTGGAAACCGGGTCGACAATGGGGCCGATGAAATCCACCTTCGATTGAAAGGCCCTGCCTGGCAGTGCTGTTGTGGTGAATTCTACCCGGCTGCCTGGCTTGATCCAGGGCAAATCGCTTTCGTAAGCCTCCAGGATTACCCAAACCTGGCTTAGGTCCGCCAGTTTATACAGGACAGTGGGCGCACCCATATGCGTATTGGCGAGAACGGCACCTTCTGCGACGTGCTTTTCCAGGACGGTCCCGCTAAAATCGGCATGGATGTCTATGGGTTGGCGATAATCTCCCCGGAGGTCAAAATTCCGGAGGACGGAAACATCGAGATGCCAGCTCGCCAGGTTGTTGCGGGCGGCGCGCAGGATGGATTCCGTATTCTGATTAAAAGCGAACGCTTCGACTACTGAAATGAGGTCCTTTGAATAAACGGAAGCAATGGGTTGCCCCTTTTGCACGTACATGCCGGGTTTGTTGACGTACAGTTTTTCGACACGCCCGGGCAGATAGGATACTTGCTCGTAGACCCGGCTTTCGTCCGGCGTTACCCGCCCGTTCAGGCTTAGTTGCTTAATTGCTGCGCTGCCGCTCTTTACCTTTTCGGTGCGCACATTGGCCAGGATCAGTTCCCCTTCGGCCAGGCTCACCAGCTCGGGGTTATGGTGCGGAAGGAGGCGGGTTTCTACCAGGCGCATTCCACAGGCCGGGCACACTCCAGGCTGTCGCAGGCGTATCCGGCTATGCATGGCACAGGTAAAAACTTGCTCCGCCCCTTCCGCGCTACAGTTGGTAAAACTGACTAAAGGGGAATCTTTCTGGCCGTTGTCAGTGCCCAAAAACCGGGCGCCGATAATCATTCCATTCACAGCCACGGCCACCAACGCCAAAATATACTTCGCATTCATGATACCAACTGATTTGATGTTTTCAAAACTAGACATTATTGGGGGTGTATGACAGTTTTTTGTGCCGAACAGGAAGAAACCCGGGCTGAACCGGGAGACAGGATTACAGGACGTACTGCATTCATGCGGCGCGTTAATAGACAGGATGGGCAGGATTTACCCTGTGAAACAGCACAGTAGAAACCCCCGAGTATTTCACAGGTTGAACAGGATGAACGCTTCTCCTTACGGCAGCTATCCCTTCCACTCTGCCCCACTCCTGGTTACGCCGGTCACTGTACGACGACACTACCCGTATACACCCGAAATGGCGAGCGAAGCTCCAGGAAATACATACCTGTAGGTATGAGCCTGTCCAGCGGTATTTCCATCACCTTTCCGCCTTCGATCCAGCCTTCAGCCACCCGCTCCCCGCGAAGCCCGTAGGCTACGTAATGGATGAGTTGAGCATGGTCAGAGGGGACGATACCCTGTACCATCCACCGGCTGGCATTTTGCCTGGCCGGGTTGGGAAAGACCCGCAAGGGCAGGCTTTCGGGCCTTTCTGCCGTACCGGTTACCCCGATTCCCAGGTCCCTGCAGACAGCCTGGTTGCAGCCCAGTATAGTATCCTGTGCGAGCAGGCAGACGGTATAAATCCCCGGTTGGGCATAAGTATGGAAGGGGTTTTGAACATTTGAAGTAGCGCCGTCGCCAAACCCCCACAGCCAGTGATGTACGTTGCCGGCGGTCTCGTCGGTAAACTGGGCCAGCAGGCTGTCCTGCGTGTCAAACGTTACGCTGAATGCGGGAGTAAAACCCGCGCATGGTTCCAGGCAATTGGGCAATACCAGGCCGAAAGCCTGCGAACAACCCGGCGTGCTGACGTCTTCGATCACCAACTGATGGGGCATTCCATCGCCTTCCAGGCTGATGGCGATCACCGTAGTGCCGGCCGGAGCGTAGGCATAAGGCCCGCCCGGATATAAGGCGCCGTCGATGAAAACCTGAAAGCCCTCGCTCCCTTCATTGTGCCCGGAAACGGCGACCTCGAAAGGGACCTCCATATTTTCGTCGCAGGCACCGCTTTGGGCTACAGTGGCCTGGAGCAAGCAGGCTTCGGTACATAGCGGAACATCCACAGAAAGTGCCCCCCCACATTCCGGATCGTCCAGGTCCCGGATGGCGAGTTCGTGGTTTTGCCCGTCTCCCAGCAGCAAAACGTCCTGAACATTCACGCCGCCTGGCTGATAGGCGTACTGCCCGATCTCCGATCCATCCAGCAGCAGGCTGTAGCCGCCTCCCCCGCCGAAGGAGCTGAAGGACAGGCTCGCCAGTACCGAATCGCCCTGACAGGCCGGCAGGGCGGTGATCAACCCGGCCATGCCAATGCCGCCGGGCCCGCCGTGTGGAATACAGTAATACGGATGCTGGCCTGATTCCTGGATTATGAGTTCGAAAGTTGCTCCCTGGCTCAGCAACCCGCTGTCCCAACTGTCTGTGCCTGTGGTAGCATCGGAGGTCGTCGTATGGGGGATGGCGCCCGTCCAGAAGAATTCAATGGTATCCCCTGCCGTCACTGTGAGTTCCCGGGGAGCGAATTCGAAATCCCTGACTTCTACCTGATGCCGTCCCGGCTCGGGGAAGGAAACCGCGAATGCGCCGATGGCACATCCGGCAGAGCAGTTGGGTACTGTAATTTGAGCAGTGGCTGCACAAAATCCGGTTTCCTGGTCCTGCACAGTCACCAGGTGCGTCAGCCCGTCGCCCGGCAACCGTATGAATTGCTGATTGAAACCCATTGGGTCGTCATAAGGGTGCGGATTTCCGGGAACGCCCTGCCCATCCACAAAGATGTTGTATCCCAGGCTGCTTCCACTGCTGATGCCAAAGGAAACGGCAGCATATATGGAATCGTTCCCGCAAACTGGAGCAGCCCGTATCGTGCCGGACATGCCGATGCCGCCTGGCCCGCCATGCGGAATGCAATAGTAGGGATGAACCCCCGGAGTAGAAATAACAACCTCATAGGAACTACCCTGCCCCAGTAATCCACTGTTCCAGCTATCAGGCCCGCTTATGGCGTCGGAAGTCGCCGTGTGGGGTATTTGGCCTGCCCACAAAAAACGAACCCGCTCTCCTACCCTGACATCCAGTTCCGCCGGTGTGAATTGGAAATCTTCCACATAAACGACATGGGCGACATCGTTTCCGGTAGCCGCATTCAGGTTCGTTACTTCACACAATATTTCACACTCCGGGGCCACAAACGTGGTGCTGGCTGCACAAAAAGAGACGTCCAGGTCCTGGACGGTCAGTATATGCTGGGCGCTGTCTCCGGGAATGCTGGCGAGCGTAGAATTATATCCCGCCTCATTGGCATAAATAACAGGCCCGGCGAGGTATTCGCCGTCCAGGAAAATGTTGTAACCATTGCTGCTTCCATTGGTAGTGGAAAAACCGACGGTTACCAGAGCCGTGCCATTAGCACACGGTTCAAGAGCTTCGATCACTCCCGCCATCCCGATGCCGCCCGGCCCGCCGTGCGGAATGCAATAGTACGGATGCAAACCGGCTTCGGTAATAACTACTTCATACCTGGCGCCCAGCCCCAGCAGTCCGCTGTTCCAGCTGTTCGGCCCGGAAGCAGCGTCGGAGGTAGACGTGTGGAGTACCGAACCTGTCCATTGGAATTCGACGGTATCCCCTACTATCACTTCAATATCGACCGGGAAAAACTCGAAATCCCTCACTTCGACTATGTGCTTCCCGGGTTGTCCGCTGCTCACGGATAGCCCTTGTATCTCGCACACGGGACCGCACAATGGCGTATTGACGGCCACTGTGGCGGAACAAGCAGTGCTGTCGACATCCTGGACTTCGACCAGGCGCTCTTCTCCGGTGCCGGTTAGCTGGAGCGTTATCGTTGTATTGCCGGAGGGGTTGTATGGGAACGGCAGGGGCTGATAAAGGCTGCCGTCTACCTTTACTATGAAACCATTGTCCCCCACGCCTTCGGAAATGATCTCCAGTTCCACCGGCACTTCGTCATTCTCATTGCAATCTCCGGCTACTGCCCCATGCAGCATGAGGGCGCAAGGCTGGTCAGGCTGGCAATCCGGAGCCGTGACGGCAGCTTCCGCGCTGCAATCCGGAGATGCTGCGTCTTCTACTTTTACGGCATGTTGCTGCCCGTCTCCAGGAATGCTGATTACAATGGTATTTGAAGGAGAGGGGGCATAACCGTAGGGGCTGCCCGGATAAAGCTCGCCATCCAGCAACAGGTTAAAGCCGGAGGCGCCGCCACCGACAGCATCAAAACTTACGCTTAAGGAGATGTTGCCGCCATCGCAGGGTGGAGATGCAATAATCATTCCCGACATGCCCACCCCGCCCGGGCCTCCGTGCGGGATGCAATAATAAGGATGCTGGCCCTGTGAAGTGATCGTCACTTCAAATACCTCTCCCTGCCCCAGCAAGCCGCTGTCCCAGCTATCCGGGCCAGTGGTGGCGTCGGACGTTGTGGTGTGCGCAATTACGCCCGTCCATTCGAAACGAACGATATCTCCCACGCTGACTTCCAGTTGCGCCGGGACAAATTCAAAATCTCTGACTTCCACAACGTGCGTGATCGGGTTGCCTGCGCCGGCAGTTTCCAGCCTCAGCCCTGTTATCGCACAGCCTGAAGCGCAGTCTGTGGTCGTCAAAGTTGCCGTTGCCGTACAGGCCGCGTCGTTTATGTCGCGCACCTCAATATCGTGAGGCTGCCCGTCGCCGGCTATGTTGACCGTTACAACTGTCGTGCCGGTGCCGCTGTAGGCGTAGGTGCCTGCTGCTGCGCCGTCCACCAGGACTTCGAAGCCCGAGGCGCCGCCGCCCACGTCGCCCACTGTGAGTTCCGCCGCCACCTCGTTGGCGCCCGTGCAGCCGCCGGCCTCCTGCGCACTGAGGCTCAGCTGGCAGGCCGAGGCGTTGCAGTCCGGCGTGGTGACAGTAGTGGCCGCCTGGCAGGCAGGGTCATCCACATCCCGCACCGCGATGGCGTGGGGCTGCCCGTCGCCCGGCAGGGAAACCGGCGCTGTATTGGCACCGCTGGCGTCATAAGCGAACGTGCCGGCAAGGTTGCCGTCCACCAGGACTTCGTACCCGTTGAACCCGCCGCCTTGTTCCGCAAAACTCACCGCTGCCGATACCATGCCGTCGGTGCAGTTGGCCTGCACGGTGACCGTCCCGCTCATCCCCACCCCGCCCGGGGCGCCGTGCGGGACGCAGTAATAGGGGTGTATCCCGGCAGACAGTACGGGCGACCGGAAAGTGGCGCCCTGGCTGAGCAGGCCGCTGTCCCAGCTGTCCGGCCCGCTAGTGGCGTCGGAGGTGGCTGTATGGGCTACGCTGCCCACCCATTCCCATTCGACGACGTCGCCGGCGGTGATGGCAATGTTGGACGGGTTGAAAGCAAAGTCTTCTACCAGGACTGTATGGATTAGGCTACTTCCGGTAGCAACGTTCAAATTTGTGAAGGAGCAACTAATATCGCAGTTTTGCGTAACCAGAGTGATGGAGCTGTTGCAGGTTGGGTCATCAATATCCCGTACTTCAATAGCGTGGCTCAGGCCGTCGCCGGTCACGTTGATGGTTGCCGACGCCGGTCCGGAGAGGTTATAATCGAATGGCCCATTGGGCACGAGGTTGCCGTCGACATAAACGTTAAAACCGGAAGGGCCGCCGTTCACGGCACTAACGCTGAGTTCCACCGGAACTTCATTGGCCGGGCTGCACCCGCCGGCCTGGCTGGCGGAGAGGGAGACGCTGCAGGCTGGCGCAGCGCCGCAATCAGGCGCAGGAAAGGTTCGGGAAATGCTACAGGAAGGGTCGGCAACATCCTGAATTTCAACAGAATGCGATGCCCCGTCTCCAGCGATACTTAAGGTATTGCTTTGGGGTCCGGTCCCGCTGTATGCAAAAGGCCCGCCCGGAACCGGAGTGCCGTCCAGGAGGATGTTATATCCCGCCGGATCGGCGGTGGCCGCATTGAAGGAGACCAGCAGGGAGAACTGCCCGGAGGGCGGGCAGTTGGCGACGATCATGCCCGACATGCCTTGTCCGTTGGGCCCTCCGTGAGGAATACAGTAATAGCGGTGTACCCCGGGGTTAGTAATGTTGACGGTATACACGGCCCCAAAACCGATGATGCCGGAATTCCAGCTATCCGGACCGGCAGTCGCGTCGGAGGTCGTGGAGTGGCCGTCGCCCACCCATTGGAATTCCACGACATCGCCGACCGTAATGGTGGCATTCTGGGGAGCAAAGAAATTGTCGCCAACCTGAATAACCTGGGTGTTCCCGTCGGCGATGTTGACGCTCATGCCGGAGAGGAAGCAGTCGGAAGAGCAATCAGGCGTGGTAAAGGTATACGTGGAACTGCACGTGCCGATATCTTCTGACTGCACTGAAATAGCATGGCTTAGGCCGTCGCCCGGAGCGCTGGCACTGGCGGTTACCGGTTGATTAACATCGATGCCGAAGGGGCTGCCAGGCAGGAGTTGCCCATCCAGGGAAATATTGATGTCTTTAGCGTTGTCGAAGAGGTCATTGACGGTGACGGTTACCGGAATTTCACCGTTGGCGCTACAGTCCCCGACAGCAACGGAAACATCCAGGATGCAGGTCTCGATGCGGACACAAAGCTGGCTGGCGCAGCCACTTTGCGTGGTGACCGTCAGGCAAACATCGTATTTGTCCGGTTCGGGAAAAGTATGGGTTGGGTTTTGCAGGGTACTGGTGGCGCCATCATCAAAATCCCAAAGCCAGGAGGCAATGGGGTCTCCTGCCGCTGAAGTGGATTCGTCGGCGAATGCGATCGTCAGCCCGGTTTCTCCGAAGGAAAAAGCAGCCTGACAGGTCTGGGCGCTGAGGCTCGTAGAAACGAACAGCAAAAAAAGGGTAATAGGGAGCAGTACGGGTGTCCTCATTTTTTACAGCCAGTTTTACCAAAGAAAGTTGAATCATTCCGGTTTAAAAATAGAGAAGCCGAAGGGCTACAGGAAGCAGAATTGGCCGAACGGGAAAAAAACGCCGCTGAACAGGAAAGCAGATATTCCCCAATTTTTACCATATTTGTCGATCGCGCAAAAACAGTATTTGTACTTCAAAAAGGAAAACCAGAACCATGATCAAACTGTCAGAAATACCAACTACCCCCCCACCGGATGCCGATGAAGATAAGATCAAGGACGAAACCGACAAACTGGCCGAGCGCCTGGGCGAGCTGCAGAAAGTGATGTTTGCCGAACAGAAGCATTCCGCGCTAATCATTTTTCAGGGCATGGACGCCTCGGGCAAGGATGGGGCGGTAAAACATGTCTTCAAAGAATGCCACGCCCAGGGCATACAGGTGTACAGTTTCAAAAAGCCCACCGATGAAGAATTCGCCCATGATTTCCTTTGGAGGGTACACCAGCAGGTTCCCCGCCGCGGCATGATACAGATTTTCAACCGGTCTCATTACGAAGATATCCTCATCCAGCGGGTTCACGGCTGGATCGACGACGAAAGGGCGGCAAAACGCATGAAGGCCATCAATGCCTTTGAAGAACTGCTGGCCTTCGACAACCATACCGTCATTTTCAAGTTCTACCTCCACATCTCCTATGAACAGCAGGAGAAAGAACTCAAAGAGAGGATCAAGGAGCGGGACAAAAACTGGAAGCACAACCCCAACGACTGGAAAGAGCGGGAACAATGGGATAAATACATGCGTTATTACGAGTATGCTATTCACAACAGCAGCATCCCCTGGACGATCGTCCCGGTCGACGAGCGATGGTACCGGAACTACATCGTGGCAAAAACCATAGTGCGCGAACTGGAGAAACTGAATATGGAATATCCGCCGTTGTCGGGGGAGTGATGGGGGAGATGGGGAGAAAAAAAGTTATATGAGCAATTTAGATAAAGTTAGAGTAGACAAATGGCTGTGGAGCGTCCGGATTTTCAAATCGAGGACGATTGCCACCGACGCCTGCAAGGCAGGAAAAGTTAAAGTAGAAGGCATCCCGGTCAAGGCATCTCAAACGATTCAACGGGGGGATATACTGGAAATCCGCAAAAACGGCTTCAATTTCCAGTACAAGGTTCTGGACCTCATCCAGAAGCGGGTGGGCGCCCCCATTGCCCAGGCCTGCTACGAGAATCTTACCCCCGAAGAAGAACTGAACAAATACCAGGACTGGTTTGTCGGCAAAGCTGCCTCCGAGAAACGCGAAAAGGGCGCCGGCCGGCCTACCAAACGCGAGCGCCGGGACATTGAACGCTTCAAAAAAGATCAGTTCTGAGGATATATGTGCGCGTCACCACGAGGCTGACGACAGACCTTCCGGGCGAGTTCTTCTTCCAACTGGTGGGAGATATCACTTCCGGGATCAAGCAACCTGCGGTTGTGGAAGAATTGATCCTCTTCCCCAACCCGGCCAGCAATAGGGTAACCACTTCTTTCAAGCTGGCGGAAAGCTCGGAAGCAACTATCACCGTGCTCAACTTGCTGGGAGAAGCCGTTTTCTCATTCCGCAAAGGGGCTGTCAAAAATTAAGAAACCTACACCCGCAACCCATGCCAATCTTTTGACCTAAGGTACCAAAGCGTCAGGGCCAGCATTATTATCCAGTAGAAAATCTCCGCCGCCCAGGCCCAGGGCAGCCCTCCGTTCGTAAAATTTACTTCGACATAAATATAGGCCAGGTAGCCCAGGGCGCACCAGGTTTGTATTTTCAACCCGTAGTAGGTCGCGCCAGTACCGGCAAGGCCGTTGAAGAAAACGCTGCCGATGGAGAACAGCGTGAGGATACCCACCAGCACATACAGGATGGGCTGGGAGTCTGTGATCAGGGACATATCCTCAGAACCCAGCAGGGGATAGAGGATTTTTTGAGGAAAGAGCACAACCGGGATCGTGATCAGCATAGTAGTAAACCAGGCGATTTTGGCCGTTTTCCAGATGATGGGCACCACTGCCTGCCGTTTCTGCTGGCCAATAAAATGGCTGACCAGCGTATTGACTCCGGAAGCAAAACCCCAGGTTGGGATCGACAGTACCAGATAAACCATCCGTACCAGGTTGGTGATCGCCAGTTCACGCTCTCCCAGGTTTTCGACGATCCCGAAAAATACGAACCAACTGCCCAGCCCGACAAAAGCCTGAGCTACGATCGGAAGGGAAAGGCTGTACTGCTGGCGGATGAGCTTAAGGTCGATCTTCGGCAGGCGGAACAAGTGATAAGAACGGGCAGTGCGGTCGGAAAGGATGTATATGAAAAATACGACAAAGGCGACGATCTCGGCAATGGTGCTGGCCAGCCCCGCCCCGGCAATGCCCATGGCCGGCAACCCCCAGTGGCCGAAGATCAGCCCGTAGTCCAGCGCGATATTGACTACTCCCAGTATGACCGTATCGACGATGATAAAAGAAGTGCGGGCCACCCCGGTATACAACGCGATGATCGCCACTCCGGTATAGCTGAAGAAAATGCCCCAGGACCGGGTCTCCAGGTACTCCAGGCTCTTGTAGAAAACGACGTCGGAATCGACGATCAGGCTAAAAAAATAATAACAGCCGAACTGCATGAACAGGAACATCACCACGGCCAGCCCGAACTCAAAATACACCATAGAGTAGAACGTACGGCCTACTTCCTGGAGATTTCCCTCTCCTGCCCGGCGGGCGATCATGATCTGGCCGCCCCGGGAAAACCCGTAGCCGATGGCGGCGACCACCAGATAAAAAACGCCGACAAAGCCGATGCTGGCAAAGTCCTCCTGGCTGAGGTGGTACAGGAAAACACTGTCACTCAGCGCAATGACGTTCTGCGCAGCACTGCCCAGCATAATGGGCGCAGAAATGGAAAGGATTTGCCGGTATGAGGTTCGAAGGCGCATGGCAGCGCAAATGTAGCACTTTCGTTCGAGCTAATGACATTAATACTGGCGAAGGCCGGGTTTTGTTTTCAGCCACACCGGCGATGTCAGCATATACAAGCATGGCCGGGTTTTGCCGCGGCAAATCAGCCAGGCCAGTGTTAATAAACCTCAAAAAATGACTAAATTCGCCCTCCGAACCAATTAGATGCTGGTTTGGAAGATATAAAAAACGGCCAAAAAATGCAAAACCACCCAGGACTGGAAGCCCCCCGCGCAGCTAGAAAACCCAAAGCGCTCACCAAACACGGCGATACGCGTATCGACGATTACTACTGGCTTAACGAAAGGGAAAACGAGGAGGTGATCCGCTATCTCGATGCAGAAAACGAATATACTGAGAAGATGATGGCCCACCTGAAACCCTTTCGGGAGAAACTCTACCAGGAAATCATCGCCCGCCTCAAACCGGATGAAGAGTCCGTCCCCTATAAAGACAACGGCTATTTCTACATCGCGCGCTACGAAAAAGGCAAAGAACACCCCATTTACTCCCGAAAAAAAGGAAGCCTGGAAGCAGGTGAGGAGATCATCCTGAATGAAAACGTGCTGGCCAACCCCCACAGCTATTACCACATTGGGGGGCGAAGCGTCAGCCCGGACAACAAACTGCTGGTGTTTGGCGAAGACACGGTAAGCCGCCGGATTTACACCCTGCGCTTCAAAAACCTGGAAACCGGGGAAATGCTGGAAGATACCATTCCCGGGACCTCCGGCGCCGCCTATTGGGCAAACGACAACAAAACCATCTTTTACGCCGTGAAAGACCCCGTCACGCTTCGCTCTCATAAGATTTTCCGGCACGTTCTGGGTACGCCGGCAGAGGAAGACGTGGAGGTGTTTCACGAAGAGGATCCCACCTACCGGGCTTTTGTATACAAGTCAAAATCCAAAAAGTACATCATCCTCGGCTCCTACTCCACGCTCAGTCAAGAGTACCGGGTTCTTAATGCCGACGCGCCCGAAGAAGAGTTCCGGGTGATCCAGCCCCGCGAACGGGGCCTGGAGTACAGCATCGCCCACCACCACGACAAATTTTACATCCGCACCAACCTCAACGCCCGCAACTTCCGCCTGATGGTGACGGATGAAAACAACACCGCCAAAGAAAACTGGAAAGAACTCATCCCTCACCGGGAAGACGTGCTGCTGGAAGACATGGACCTGTTTGAGGAATTCCTGGTGCTTTCCGAACGCCACAACGGCATCACCCAACTACGGATCCGCCAGTGGAATGGAGACGGCCATTATATCGATTTCGGCGAAGAGGCCTACATGGCCTACGTCTCCGTCAACCCCGATTTCGACACCGACTGGCTGCGCATCGGGTACACATCGCTCACTACGCCCAATACGACCTACGACTACAACATGAAAACCAGGGAGCTGAAAATGCTCAAACAGCAGGAGGTGGTCGGCGATTTCAAACCGGAAAACTATCATTCGGAACGGCTCTACGCTATGGCCCGGGACGGTGCGCGGATCCCCATTTCGCTGGTCTGCCGAAAAGGCTTCGCGAAGGACGGCAAACAGCCCCTGCTCCTGTACGGCTACGGTTCCTACGGCCACAGCATGGAGCCTTATTTCAGTTCTGTGCGCCTCAGCCTGCTCGACCGGGGCTTCGCCTTCGCCATCGCCCATATCCGCGGCGGGGAGGAAATGGGGCGATACTGGTATGAGGAGGGCAAGCTGCTAAAGAAAAAGAACACCTTTACCGATTTTATCGATTGCGCCGAACACCTGGCGGCCAACCGGTATACCAGCCCGGATAGGCTCTTCGCCATGGGCGGCAGCGCCGGGGGGCTGCTGATGGGCGCCATTGCGAACATGCGCCCCGGCCTGTGGCGGGGCATCGTGGCCGCCGTGCCGTTCGTCGACGTAGTGACCACCATGCTCGACGACAGTATACCGCTGACCACCGGCGAATACGACGAATGGGGCAACCCCAACGACAAGACTTACTACGATTACATCAAATCTTACTCCCCCTACGACAACGTCGAAGCCAAAGACTACCCGCCCATGCTGGTCACTACCGGCCTGCACGATTCCCAGGTGCAATACTGGGAGCCCGCCAAATGGGTGGCTAAACTGCGGGTTGTGAAAACAGACAACAACCCCCTGCTGCTGCACACCAACATGGAAGCGGGCCACAGCGGCGCTTCCGGGCGCTACCGGCAGTATAAGGAGACGGCTTTGCAGTATGCGTTTTTGCTGGATTTGGCGGGGAGGGTGGATGGATAGCCTCCCCCAGCCCCCTCCGAAGGAGATCGCTTTTCTAGGAAAAAAGTCCATCTCATGCCTTTTGTTCGGTTGTACTGAAATATTCCAGTACTTTTTCTCTAATCCCGTTTAACTTTTGACCGGTAGGGCGCTGCTCCAAGTCATGGCAAGGCATCCAACCGTCTCCCACTTTAGCAGTATAAGGATGTGAAGCCTCTCTCCCTTTTTAGTTGGTCAAAATGGGAAGAAATGTCCATTTAAAGGAGAAAATTGCCCCCCTCCCTACTCCTTTCGCCTCTTTTCGCCAACAACACCTCCAAAATCATGAGCTAAGATGTGGAAATTTCTGATTTTGTAGATTTCTATACTTTTTTTTAACTTTGAATACTTAAATTAGATTAAAATTACATAAATTCAGAAAAATGTCTAGGTCATTTGGAATTAATCAGATAGCGGTATTAGCTATTATTTCTATTTGTTTATTCTTTAGTCTAAGAAATGCTATATTGCAGATGCCAGTTCAGATTCATTCGTTCGATTTGCCAAGCTCATCGGAGTTAATCAAAATGGCTCCTCTTAGCCTGGAAAATCTACTGAAAGGGTTATTGGAACAGGTAAGGAGCGGTAAAGCCATTAGTCATGGGCGTGAACAAGCGCTTCGAGATATAATGCGGGCTATCCCAGTTACATTGGCAAGTGACCCGGAATTAGTCGCAAGGCTTTTAGCCATCATAGAAGAAATCTTAGAACTAAACAGTGAATTAATTTATCCGGAAGATGGAGAAGCAAGAACTGACAACGATCACTAACCAATATTTATCCTATTGGAAACAATTCATCCTCCCGATGGAAGAAAGAGAAGAACCCAGATATCTTCACTTCACAAAATTGCTTACTACAGTCGGTGAACATCTCTATGGCATGGATTTTGTCTTCCATTTCAACCTTGCCGTTCTGCGGGAATTAACTCATGTGCCTTCCGAACCTGCGACGGATTCTGTAAGATGAACCATCTAAGGACGTGCATTCGTGCATTAGTACATTTGTGCATTTGTGAGGAGGCACTGCTGGCTGGGCAACGCATACACGAATGCACGAATGTACGCATACACAACAGTTGTGGCTCTACCACCACATGTATAAACCGTAGCCCAAAGGGATGCCCTTGGCATTGGAATTACAAGGAACCGTTCAGAAAACTGCGTTACCAAGGTTATAAACGGCTAATTTCCATGATACCCTTGAACATAAAATAGAGCTTTGAACATTCCCAATCACAAGATCACCACACCACCACCTTTTTTCCGATTATTTCACCCCCGACAAAGATTCTCGCAAAATAAAGCCCCGCCGGCAGCCCGCTGACATCCAGCCTGGCCCCTGCCCCGATCCACTCCTGCCGGGCCACCAACTGCCCCGAAGCGTTGAACAACCACAGTTGCCTGGCGCCTTCCGCCTCCACCCGGATTTCCAGCCATTCCGCTGCCGGGTTGGGAAATAAGCTTACAGCCTGCTCCAGGCTAACCTGCCGCGTGGGCGACGTGCTGTCCAGGCGCAGCGGGGTCTGAAACCCAGACAGGCCGCCGCGCTCGTTGCCGACGATCATCTCCAGGAGGCCGTCGTTGTCGATGTCGGCGATGGCGGGCCGGGTGCGGCGCCCGGCCTGGATATTGCCCATGGTTTCGGTATCCACGTTGAAAACGCCGTTTATGTTCCCGTCGATGCCGTTGTAGGCTTCTATCCTGCCGATCTCCGTGCCGGTGAACAATACGTAAGTGCCTTGCTGATCCAATACCAGCGGCGCGCTGTATCCGGTGATATAGCCCGGAACGGCCGTGTTGATATTGCCCAGGGCAAAGATGTTGGGGGCAACGTCCGTATTGGGGTTGAACATGGGGCTGGAAGCCGTGCCGATGTTTTGGAAGTAATTGATGTTGCCGGTGCGTTCTCCGACGATGAGGTCCGGCAGTCCATCCCGGTTGAGGTCGACAATCCAGGGGATGCTCAGCTGGCCGATGTTGATACCCATGTACCCGTACTGCCAGGGGCCGAAAGCCAGGGGGTTGCCCGGGCCGGCCGTGTTTTCAGCGTAAAAGAGCTGGCCGAAAATCTCTCCCACCAGGATATCCAGGTCGCCGTCGTTATCCAGGTCGCCAAAGGCGGGGGCGAAGGAGTAGTTGTCGCTGAAAATCCTTAGGTTCAGGTAGTTGGCGTCCACAAGTTCGTAGGCCGGGTTGTCGGGCGTGCCGATATTCTCGTAGAGGAACAGGCGGGCGTCCCGCCGGCCGCCGGGTTGCCAGAAGCCGGTATTGCCGACGACGAGGTCCATCAGGCCGTCTGCGTTGTAGTCGACGAAGGCCGGATAGGCGCCACTGCCGAGGTCGACCATATCTTCCACAATGAAGTCCTGTTGCCGGTATTCGAAAACCGGATTTTCGGTGGTGTTGGTGTTCTCGTAGAACCAGGCCATATAGTAGTTTTCCGACAGGTTGATGGCGTTGGGGGATGCTATGAGGTCTTTTTTCCCGTCGTTATTCAAATCCAGGAAGAAAGCAGCCGGGAAGATCGGGATGTTTGCCGTCACGTTGTCGCTGGGATAGTTGATGTCCTGTTCCACGATCCAGGCTTGCTGGCAATTGCCGCCATTGACCAGATGGTTGAGCGTGCTGAAGGTGATGTCGCCCAGCACGAGGTCTTTATCGCCGTCGTTGTCGCTGTCGAAAGTCAGCAGGGTGGAGCCGGGATGCAGGCGCGGGCCGGGCGCTTCGCTGCCGGCGAGTTCGAAACAATCGCCCGGGGCATCGGAAAACCCGACGGCCTGCTCGATGCTGCTTTCGAAGATGCCGCCCCAGCAGTCATCTGTCAGTTCGAAGATGAGGCTGTCCAGCCCGAATCCCCTTTCTACCGACTGGTTTTCGTACAACTCGATATAGCCTCCGGCGGGATTGAAGGTGAGGATGTCCAGGTCGCCGTCGCAGTCGAGGTCGTCGATGGCGGGATAGTCTACATTGCTGACGAAGACCTGGGTCTCCGTCCCGTTGAACAGCGTAAAGTTGATCAGGCTGTATTCGTTGTCAAAACCGAGGCGCCCGAAAGCGATGTGGCCGTTCTCGTAATAACCGTAAAAAACGATGATGCCCTGGAAGGGCGCCCGCCCCTGCGCCTGGGTAAAGATATCCATGGCGCCGTCCTGGTTGAAATCCCGCAGCAGGACCCAGTCGTTCAGTGCCGGGGGGAAATACTGCACATACTGGGGAGCGTATCGGTAACTGGCCTCGCCGGGTGTTCCTTCATTGATAAAAGTGAGCTGGACATTACCGGTGCGGTCGAAAATATAAAGGTCCATCACCTGGTCGTTGTTAAGGTCCACGGCATTGAACTGCGGGTTATTGAGGCCTCCGGCGAGCGGAAACTTCAGGTCCTTGCCGTTCACCCGGAAAGGGGTATTCAGCGGTGCATAGGATTGGGAGAAAACAGAGAGGGCAACTGCCAGCAACAGTACGGTCGCGCATACGGCTCTTTTCATAACTTGATTTTGGTGAATTATTGAAATCTTCGTTTCTTGGGGCTTGGTCCTGGGGCTAAGAGCTTGTTTGGAAGCAGTCGTTTGGGCTGCAAATGGCCGCTCCTGGAACCTCATTTCGGCTATTTTCGCCTCTAAAGCTCTACTTCCAAACAAGCTCTAAAATTATAAAAAGCGAAAATGAAAAACCTGTACTGGCTTACTTTTCTCTTCTTTTGTTGTTTGCTTACCAATTCCTATTCCCAGGCGGACTCCACGGCTATCCTCCTTCCCCCTTCTGTTGCCCCGGCTTCTATTCCTTTGGGAGACTACGCCCTCCGGGCAGAAAACGGGAAGTTGGTGTTCGCCTCCGGCATGCCGGATGGTGCAGCGGCCAACATTTCCATCAACGGAGAAGAGCAACTGCTGTCCTTTAAGGATGGCAAAGCCAGCATGGCCGCCGAGGCCGATGCTTTGGGCAAGCTACTGCTCATCAAGGCCGGCAAAAAGCACTACCGCCTGTACCACCTCTCTCAAAACACGGACGGGAGCTTTCGCCTGCGGAAAATCCCGATGTGGCTATCCGTCATTCCACCATTGGTGGCTATTTTCCTGGCGCTGATCTTCCGGGAGGTGATCATTTCCCTCTTTGTCGGCGTATGGGCCGGCGCTTTCATCGCCGGCGGCATGCGGATCGATTCTTTTTATTATTTCATGCTCAGCTTCCTGGAAGTGGTGCAGCGCTACGTCATTAATGCTTTGAACGACAGCGCCCACCTTGCCATCCTGATCTTTTCCCTGCTCATCGGCGGCATGGTGGCCATCATTTCCAGAAACGGCGGCATGGCCGGGGTAGTCCGGGTTTTTTCGCGTTATGCGCAGTCGCCCAAAAGCGCCCAGTTCATCACCTGGCTGCTCGGCGTGGCCATCTTTTTCGACGATTACGCCAACACCCTGATCGTCGGCAATACCATGCGCAAGGTGACGGACCAATTTAAAGTGTCCCGGGAGAAACTGTCCTATATTGTAGACAGCACAGCGGCGCCAGTGGCGGCCGTGGCTTTCATCACCACGTGGATCGGAGCAGAGCTCAGTTATATCGACGACGGCATCGCCGGGCTGAAAGGGTTCGAAGCGGATATGACCGCCTACGCGATCTTTATCGCCTCTTTGAAATATTCCTACTACCCGATCCTGACGCTGTCCTTCATCCTGATGCTCATTTTCCTCCGGCGGGATTATGGCCCGATGTACAAAGCAGAAATCCGGGCCAGGAAGACCGGGGAGGTGTCCCGGAGAATGTCCGCAACAGAAGAATCAGACCTGGAGGACCTCGACCCGGTAAAGGGTGCGCCCCTGAAGTGGTACAACGCGGTGATCCCTGTCTCTCTGGTGATCCTGATGACCATGTTCGGCCTGCTCGATACGGGAATGGCCGCCACCTACCGGGAACTGCTGGCCGCCAATATCGATGTGGCTTCCCAGAGCTGGGGAGACATCTGGCGCGGCACCGGCCAACTGCTGGGGGCAGACAGCGGATTTTTCATGAAGGTCGGCAAGCTGATCGGCAATTCGGATTCCTATACAGCCCTGCTTTGGGCATCTTTATCGGGCGTTGCGGTAGCCGTCGCCCTCACCATCGGCGCCAGGATCATGAAACTGGCAGAAACCATCTCCACGATGATCACCGGCTTCAAGGCCATGCTGCCCGCCCTGCTCATCCTGACCATGGCCTGGTCGCTGGCAGCCACCACAGAGGAACTGCACACGGCCACTTTCCTCACATTCGCCCTGCAGGACAGCGTCAACCCCTTCGTCATGCCCATGATCATCTTCGTCCTGGCGGCCCTGATCTCTTTCTCCACCGGCTCCAGCTGGAGCACTATGGCCATCCTCTACCCCATCGCTATTCCCACCACCTGGGCCATCTGCCAGGCACAGGGGATAACGCCCGGCCTCAGCCTGGAGATACTGCTGAACGTCATATCTGTCACCCTTGCCGCTTCGGTGCTGGGCGACCACTGTTCCCCGATATCCGATACGACAATCCTGAGTTCCCTGGCTTCCGACTGCAACCACATCGACCACGTCCGCACCCAGCTACCTTATGCCCTGACAGTAGGCGGCGTAAGCCTGGCTGCCGCCGGGCTGTCCACCTACCTGGGGGGAGGATGGGGTATTTGCGGCATCCTGCTGCTCGGCAGCCTGGCTGTACTGTTCCTGATCGTCTGGCGTTTCGGCAAACAAGTGGATGCTTAGTTTAGTAGCCACAAAGACACAAAGGCACTAAGATATACGAAGCCTTAGTGCCATCTTAGCGTCTTTGTGTCTTTGTGGCATAAAAAGGGCCATACTTGCTTAACCAAAAAAAACAGCCAAAAAATGACTAAAAAACTCTTTCTGATCCTCCTGGTACTGTCAAACTGCCGGCTTGCCCTGTCCACCGAAGGCATGTGGCTGCCCTTGCTGCTCCAGCAACTCAACGAGGCGGAAATGCAAAGCATGGGCATGAAAATGACCGCAGAGGACATCTACAGTGTCAACCGGGGCAGCCTCAAGGACGCCATTGTGCATTTTGGAGGCTTCTGCACGGCCGAAGTGATCTCCACCCGGGGGTTGCTGCTGACCAACCACCACTGCGGCGACGAAT
>JAGFJD010000286.1 GCA_024102975.1 Phaeodactylibacter sp.
TTATTGTGTTTACATTATTTTGTATAACTGCAAAGAACATATATACTCAGGATATTTTTGAACGGCAAAAGAGAGACCATGTATGGTTAGTTGGCAGCAGCCCTATTGTGGCAGGGGGAAATGATATTACCAGGATTGACTTTAGTTCTGGGCAGGCTGGTATAGAAAGTATAGATTTAGACATAAAGTTTAGACAAACCAATTCTAGTATTAGTGATATATCTGGCAATTTATTATTATATACCAATGGACTTGAGGTAAGGAATTTCAATAACGATACCTTGGCTACCGGCTTGGCTCCTACACAAATGTCCGAACAATGGAGTGATTTTGGATACATTAACCCACAAGGCGCACTGATATTGCCCGTACCTGGATCGGATTCGCTTTATTATGTCTTTCACGGGGACAGAAATTGGGCTCCCCATGGAGGAAGTTGGGTGCAAAACCTATTTTGCACTAAAGTGGATATGGCTGCCAATAACAATGCAGGAACTGTATTGGAAAAAAATATTTCTGTTGTTAATGATACACTCGCCTACGGGAGGATAGTTGCTACGCGCCATGCCAATGGAAGGGATTGGTGGATAGTCGTACCGGAGAGAGATAATAACCGATATTATTCCATCTTATTTACCCTTAATGGCATAGAAAAGGTCGAAAATTTTCAAATGGGCGATTCAATAGTAACTGGAGGCCATCAATCTTCCTTTTCCCCAAATGGAGCCAAATATGCGAGGATTGATATCAGATATACTGGTGAGTCCGAGCACCGTGTGACGATTTATGATTTTGACCGCTGTACCGGAGAATTTACCAGTTTTGATTCTTTTACTTTTACTGATTTAGCTTTTGGGGGAGGAGGTATCGTATTTTCAGAGAACAGTCAGTTTCTTTATGTAGTTGCGTGGATGAACATTTATCAATTTGACTTAAGTGAGTTAAATATTGAGGAAACCAAAATAAAAGTGGCGGAATATGACGGTTTTGTAGGGACTACTTTCGAACAGTCTACCCCCTTCCATAATGCTCAACTAGCGCCAACCGGCAAAATTTATATTAATTGTTCAACTAGCGCCAATTACTTTCACATCATTCACAACCCCAACCAAAAGGGCCTAGCCTGCAATGTCCAGCAGCACGCCCTGGAGATTCCCACGTTGAATTACCAAAGCATCCCCAACTTCCCCTACTACGGCCTAGGCCCCTTAGACGGCTCCCCCTGCGACACCCTCGGCATTGATAACCCGCCGCCGCAGGCGGCCTTCAGCTACGTCATTGAAGACAGCGCTGCCTTGCAAGTAGCCTTTTACGACGGCACGCGCTTCAGCCCCGAAAGTTGGCTGTGGGATTTTGGTGACGGGCAGGGCAGCGAGGAGCGCTTTCCGGTGCATGCCTACGCGGAGGCGGGCGTGTATGAGGTGTGTTTGACGGCTAACAATCAGACGGGCAGCGATACGGTGTGCGATACCATCAACTTTTTAGCCACCGGGGCGCAGGAAGCTATTAGTATGCCGCCTGGCTTTTCCGTTTTCCCCAACCCGGCCTCTTCCCGCCTGACAGTGAGCAGCGGCCGGCCGTTTGCGGGCCAGCGCCTTTCTTTGTACAGCGCAATGGGCAAGGAAGTGCTGGCGCATAAGATGCCGGAAGGGACAACCGTTTTTGCTTTTTCGGTAGTCGGCCTGCCGCCGGGCGTTTATTTCGTGAGGGTGTGGGAAGGGGCGGCAGCGGTTTGGAGCGCACGGGTTGTGGTGGGGCAGAGGTGACTTCAGCAGTATTTTGCGCGGCAGCTAAAAAACAAACCGCAAAGGGCGCAGAGGCCACAGAGGGCGGAACCCGCTCTGCGGTTCTCTGCGCCCCCTGCGGTTCAAATATAAACCATAGGTTTTCTCTTTGCGGTGAAAACGGATATAAAGGATTGGGTAAGTCAGAGGCCATTGGAAATTGAACCCTGACAAGCCCCTTACCGCTCATAATAAATCCTGTATATCGCATCCGCAAAATCATCCGACACCAGCATGGAGCCGTCCGGCAGGAACTCCAGGTCGACCGGGCGGCCCCAGACGTCGCCCTTGTCCAGCCAGCCGGTGGCGAAGGGCTCGTAGCTCACCGCTTCGTTTCCATCCAGTTTGACCATCATAACGCGGTAGCCGATCTTCTCGCTGCGGTTCCAGGAGCCGTGCTCGGCGATGAAGATATGGCCGCGGTATTCTTCCGGGAATTGCCGCCCGGTGTAGAATTCCACGCCCAGGGGGGCGACGTGCGGGCCCAGGTCCTGCACCGGCGGCGTAAATTCGTCGCAGGAGCGCTTGGAGCCGAATTCCGGGTCGGGCAGGTCCCCTTCGTGGCAGTAGGGGTAGCCGAAGTGCATGCCGTCGCGGGGGGCGTGGTTGAGTTCGCAGGCCGGCTCGTCGTCGCCCATCCAGTCGCGGCCGTTGTCGGTAAACCACAGCTCGCCGGTTTGAGGGTGCCAGGTGAAACCCACCGTGTTGCGGATGCCGCGCTGCACGATCTCCATGCCCGTGCCGTCTGGGTTGAGGCGGGTGATGGAAGCGAAGACCTCGTCTTCCGATTCGCAGATGTTGCAGGGCGCGCCGACCGGCACGTACAGCTTGCCGTCGGGGCCGAAGGCGATGAACTTCCAGCCGTGGTGGGTTTCGGAGGGGTAATTGTCGAAGACGACTACCGGCTCGGGCGGGTTGGCGAGGTTATCCTCGATATTTTCAAACTTCAGGATGCGGCTCACTTCGGCAACGTACAGGTGGCCGTCGCGGAAGGCAACGCCGTTGGGCATCTTCAGGCCTTTGGCTATGGTGTACACGGTATCAGCGCGGAAGTCGCCGTCTTCATCTCTCAACGCATACACCTTACCCTCTCCCCGCGTACCCACGAAGAGTGTCCCGTTGGGCGAAAGCTCGAGAGAGCGGGCGTTTTTAATGCCTTCCGCGAAGGATTCGATCTTGAAGCCCTGCGGGAGGGCGATCTTGCCCAGGGGCAGCTTAGAGGGTTCAAATACTTTTACGGGCGGGTTGACCTTGCCGCAGGCAGTGAGGAGAAAAAGTGTCAGGATGTGTGTTATTTTCATGATAATCGGTTTTTGATAGAACAGTGGAAAAGCTCTAACGTTTTCGCTCTCCTTTAGAAACCCCAACCAAACTTCCATAAACCGCCTCCGCCGTCCGCTCCCAGCTAAACTTCCGGCGCTGCAGCCTGCCGGCTTCCACCAACTGGTGCCGTAATCCCTCTTCTTTATAAATATGCTGCAAAGCAGCTGCCAGCAATTCCGTATCCTGCGGATCAAACAAAAGCGCTGCCGCCCCGGCTACCTCCGGCAGGGAGGAACTCCCGGAACTGATAATCGGCACATCGCAGTGCATGGCCTCCAGCAGCGGCAGGCCGAAGCCTTCAAACAGGGAAGGGTAGACAAAACAGAACGCCCCGCCAACCAGTTGCGGCAGCTTTTCATCCGGGACAAAGCCCAGGAAACGGATGTCTTCCTGAAAAGCAGAAGCCTCAAAGGCCGTTTTTACCGGCCCTGTCTGCCAGGCGAAGCGCCCGGCAATGAGCAGTTTGACGGTGGCGCCCGTCCTCGCCTTGAACCGCCCGAACGCCTCGATCAGCCGGTGGGTATTCTTTCGGGGGTGAACCGCACCGACGTACAGGAAGTAGGGTTGCCCATCAGCGTATTCCGCCCTGGTTCGTTTTTTTTCCTCCTCCGTCAGGGGCCGGAAGCCCTCCCGGCAACCATTGCCGCAAACCGTGATCTTAGCCCCCTCAATTCCATATTGCTGTTGAATGTCCGCCCGTGTGTAGGCGGAGACGGCCAGCAGGTGGTCCGCCCGCCGGCAAAACATCGGCGTGAAATGTTGGTAATAACGCCGTACCAGGAAGGGGATGGCCTCCGGGAAGTGCTCGAACGCCAGGTCGTGCACCGTCATTACCGTCGGCGTTTCGGCCCGCAGAGACAGGTAGCCGTCGGGGGAGAAAAAAACGTCGGCCTTGTATTTTTTCAGCGCCCGGTTTACGGAATATTCGAACCAGATGTACCAGAGCAGGGGGTGGCGGGCCGGCGGGGCAAGCACGACGGCCTGTACATTTTTGCCAAAGAGGAACCGCTCGTCGAAGGGTCGGTCGAAGAAAAAGAGGAACTCGTGCTCCGGGTGGCCCTCTACCAGGCGCCGGGCCACCTCGTAGGTGTACCGCCCCAGCCCTTCCAGCCGGCCGGGCAACAGAAAACGGGTGTTGATGGCGATCCGCATGGGCCAAAAATAAGACAGTTTGGGAAAAGGTGGATGTTCTGTCAGATACAAGATGGACAGGACGTGATGCGTGGGCTGGATGCGCCATGGGGGCGTTCCTCCCTTCACCGCCCGCCGGAGCATTGCGAAGGAGAGGGGAGCTCGGGGGTTTGGGTAGACAGGATTTACGGGATGGCAGGTTGGGCAATTCCCCAACTGCCAACCGGAATTTTTCAAAAAGCGGCCGATCCATGGCTTTTTGCTATCTTTAAATCAGGAATCAGCGGACGCGAATGAAAAAAGCACGAACATCAGTTGAGAAAATGGCCAAACCCGGCAGGTGGCGCCTGCTCTTGCCGGCCCTGTTGCTGCCGGCTCTGCTGTCGGCTCAGCCCAACCAGGCGCGGTTCCGGCAGCTTTCGGTAGCCGACGGCCTTTCCGACCAGTACGTGAATTGTATTTTCCAGGACAGCCGGGGATTTTTGTGGATTGGCACGGCCAACGGGCTGAACCGGTACGATGGGTACCAATTCACAGTTTATGATTACAACCCCGCCGACTCCCAGAGCCTGAGCAGCAACTGGGTGCGGGCAATCGAAGAGGACGAGCAGGGTTTCTTGTGGGTCGGAACGGAGAAAGGGCTCAACCGCTGGGATCCCCGTACCGGAAAATTCCGGCGTTTCTTCCACGAAGAGGATAATGCAAACAGCATCTGCAACGATCACATTTATGCCCTTCATCACGGCCCCCGGGGAGGACTCTGGGTAGGCAACAGGGCTGCCGGCCTCCAACGCTATAACCCGGATACTGAATCATTTGATTTTTTCCGTTTCGACTCCACCATCACTTCCACAGACGGCGCCGTCAAGTCGATCCTGGAAGACGAACAGGGCCTGCTCTGGCTCGGCACCTGGAACAGCGGCCTTTACCACTTCGACCCGGGCACGGGCAAGTCCACCCGGTATGCTTACGATTCGATACAACCAAACAGCCTCTCCGGCAACGCCGTCTGGGCTATCCTCAAAGACAGCCGGCAACGCTTGTGGATTGGCACTTATGGTGGCGGGATCAGCCGGCTCGATCCCCGAACCGGCATCTTTACAACCTATCGCCACAATCCGGACAACCCGCAGAGCATCAGCCACGATGTGGCCTGGGCCATTTGCGAAGGCCGGCCGGGCCACCTCTGGATCGGCACCAATGGCGGAGGGCTGAACTCCTTTGACCCGGAAACGGGCGTTTTTCAGCGCATGCGCCACGAACCGGGCAACCCCTACAGTATCGGCAACGACGCAGTGCGGGCTGTCTTCCAAAGCCGGGACGGCCTGCTCTGGGCCGGCGCCAACAGCGGGCTTCATTATTTATCGCCCAGAACCCGGCATTTCCGGCTTTATCAACAGGATGCGGCCTCTTCCAACGGATTGGCCAGCAACGCCATCTGGGCCATCCACCAATATCAACCCGGCAGCTTGTGGGTGGGCGCCTTCAATGGGGCCGTCCAACAACTGGATATGGCCAGCGGGCAGTTCCGCACTTTTGTTTACGACGAGAAGAGCGTTCAAAAAAGCCCCGTATATGCCCTGCAGGGCAGCCGGACAGGAGGGCTTTGGGTAGGCACTTTCGGCGACGGGCTGCACTACCTCCCACAGGGCCAGGGCGAAGCGCTGCATTTTCGAACGGTGGCAGGAGACAGCAACAGCCTCAGCAGCAACGCCGTCCTGAGCCTGCTCGAAGATGCAGAAGGCACCTTATGGGTTGGAGCATATAATGGATTGAACCGGCTGGATAAAGACAGGGGGCAGTTCCACCATTTTACGGATAGCTCACCTGGCACCGACAACCGGGGAGATGACGCCGTCTGGGATATCCTCGAAGGCCGCAGTGGTTATTTATGGCTGGCCACAAACGGCGGGCTGAAACGTTTTGACCCGCGCAGCGGCGCCTTTAAGCTGTACCTCCATACCCCTTCCAACCCTCAGAGCCTGAGCTCCAACGCTGTGCGGTGCGTTTACGAGGATAGCCGGGGACGAATCTGGGCAGGCACCCGAAACGGGTTGAACCGGTTGTTGACGGATGAAGAAACTTTCAAATCCTATCACGTCGAAGACGGATTGCCCGCCAATATCATCTATGGCATCCTGGAAGACGGCGCCGGGCAAATCTGGCTGAGCACCAGCCGGGGGATATCCTGCCTGGCGCCCGAAACCGGGCGCTTCCGCAATTTCGACGAGCAGGATGGGCTACAGGGTTCCGCATTTAATGTCGGAGCCTACTTTAAAAGCCCTTTTTCCGGGATGTTGTTTTTCGGAGGAGATTATGGGTTTAATGCTTTTCTGCCGGAAGACATCCGCATTGACAGCACCCCGCCGCCGGTGGTGATCACGGCGATCCGGGCATTCCGGCCGGGCCGGCAGAACGCTTCCCGGCTGATCCACCCGGCGGACGAGGAAGAAAAACTCCGGTTTTCCTATCGCGACAATATCCTTTCGTTCGAATTTGCCGCCCTGCATTTCGCCAAACCGGGTAAGAGCCGCTACGCCTATCAGTTGGAAGGCCTCAGCGACCAGTGGGTGTCCCTGGGCGGAGAGCACAAGGTGACTTTTACCAACCTGGCCCCCGGGGCTTATACTTTCCGGCTCCGGGGATCCAATGGAGACGGCGTATGGAATGACGAAGGGGCAACAGCCCGCTTTGTCATCGCCCCCCCCTGGTGGCAAACCCTTTGGGCCAAAGGGCTTTATATTTTGTGTTTCGCCGGCATGCTCTGGCTGGCTTACCGGTGGCGCACCCAGGCCCAGCGCCGGCGCATCCGCTCCCAGCAAAAAGAGCTGGACCGGGAAAAGCAGGCATCGGAGCGCCTGCGGCAGATCGACCGGCTGAAAGACCAGTTCCTGGCCAATACCTCCCACGAACTGCGCACGCCCCTGCAGGGCATCATCGGCCTGTCGGAGGGGCTGTACAGCCGCATCCAGGACCAGGACAGCCGCGAAAGCCTGGCCATGATGATCTCCTCCGGCCGGCGCCTCAACAGCCTCATCAACGACATCCTCGATTTTTCCAGGCTCAAAAACTTCGACCTCGAACTCAACCCCAAAGCGGTGGAACTCCACGTCCTGGCCGAGGTCGTCATCCGCAACAACAAACCTTTGATCCAGGGAAAACCGCTGCAGCTGTCCAATGTTGTGCCGGAGGGCCTGCCAACTGCCCACGGCGACGAGAACCGCCTCCAGCAGGTGCTGTACAACCTGCTGGGCAACGCCATAAAATTTACGGAAAGGGGCCATATACGGATCGGCGCCCGGCAACACGGCAACGGTTCCGGGATCAGGATGCTCGAAATGTTCGTGGAAGACACCGGCATCGGTATTCCGGAGGACAAGCAGGAGGCCATCTTCCGGGAATTCGAACAAGGAGATGGTTCCGTCACCCGCGAGTATGCCGGCACCGGCCTGGGGCTGAGCATATCCAAACGCCTGGTGGAACTGCACGGCGGCAGCATGTGGGTGGAATCGGAAGTGGGCAGGGGTTCTACTTTCTTCTTCACGTTGCCCGTTTCGGGAGAGCAGATCAGTTCCAGCCTGGGCAGCCAGCCGCCAACTGGAATCAGCCACGTGCTGCCGCCGCTGACAGTAGCCGGCAATGGCGAAAAAGCCATACTTCCTTCCGGCATCCACCACGCAACCGGCAACGAGGGAGATAAAATCCGTATCCTGGTCGTCGACGATGAGCCGGTCAACCAGCAGGTGCTGAAAAACCATCTGGCTTCCGGATTATACGAACTGGTGCAGGCCATGAACGGCGAAGAGGCCATCCGCTGCCTCGAAAGCGGCGAGGCCTTCGACCTGGTGCTGCTCGACGTCATGATGCCGAGAATGTCCGGATACGAAGTATGCCGGCAAATCCGGGAAAAACACCTGCCTTCCGAGCTGCCCGTCATCATGGTAACGGCCAAAAACCAGGTGGAAGACCTCGTGCAGGGGCTTTCCCTGGGCGCCAACGACTACCTGGCCAAGCCCTTCTCCAAAGAAGAGTTCCTGGCCCGCATCCAGACCCACATCGACCTGCACCGCATCTTTGACGTCACTGAGCGTTTTATCCCCAACGAGTTCATCCGCTCGCTGGGCCGGCAACGCATCACCGAAGTAGAACTGGGAGATTTCGCCGAGCGGGAAGTCACCGTTTTCTTCAGCGATATCCGGGATTATACTACCCTGGCCGAAAGCATGACGCCAGAGCAGAATTACCGCTTCGTCAACGCATACAACGGCCGTATGGGACCCATCATCCAGAAGAACAAGGGATTCGTCAACCAGTACCTGGGCGACGCCATCATGGCTATCTTCCCGGAAAACCCCGCAGATGCGCTGAATGCAGCCGTCGAGATGCAAAAGGCCCTGCGCATTTACAACGAAGAGCGAAAACGCAAGGGCCGGGCACCCATCCGGATCGGCGCCGGCCTGCACAGCGGCTCCCTCATCATGGGCATCATCGGCGACCGCAGAAGGATGGACGCGGCCACCATCTCCGACACGGTCAACACCGCTTCCCGCATCGAAAGCCTGACCAAGCACTACGGGGCTTCTATCCTGCTGAGCGAAGACAGTTTGTCGGAAATCCAGGACAGGACAGCCTTTCATATCCGTTTCCTCGGCAAAGTCCGGGTCAAAGGCAAGCGCGAAGCCATCGGCATCCATGAGTGTTTCGGCGGAGACCCTCCTGAACAGATCGAACGAAAACTGGCGACGCTCAGCCTGTTCGGCGAAGGGCGGGAGCATTACCTTGCCGGCAACTTCCGGGAATCTATGGCGGTTTTCGAAGAGGTGTTGCGCGCCAATCCGGATGACGTCACCACTCAGTTGTGGCTCAACCGGATCGCACACTATCTCACTCATGGGAAACCCGAAGGATGGACGGGGATAGAGCTGATGGAGGAAAAGTAAGTAACTTGAGGTTGAGGCTGAGATTAAGGTTAAGGCTGAGATTGAGGTTAAGGCTGAGAACCCTGAAGGTTGGGCGTCTCCGGCAAGCCAGGCTTCAGGCCTACTGCCGGAAAATGCCTGGACTCCCTTCAGGACTGGAGCAAATCCGGGCATTTTCTGCCGCTGGCTGAATAGTCGCAAACAACCAATAACTGCGGTTACCCCCCTCTTGAACCAATAACCAGTAACGGCCAGGACTTGTTTGTTGCCCCTCAATCCTCCAGCTCATTGACCATGTCAATGATGTCATGCGTGGTCACAATCCCCACCAGCTCATTTTTGCTGTTGACGACCGGCAGGGAACGGAAGCGGTTCTCCGCCAGCATAGCCACTGCCTCGCGTATCGACGTATCTTCGCGGATGGTGACCACCTCTCCGTGCATGATCTCCTTCACCTTGAAGCCACGCAGTTTGGCCGATTCCCGGAACCGGTCGGTTTCATGCACCGTGTACCCGCGCAGCAGATACAGAAAGTCGGACTTGCTGATGATGCCGACCACGCGCTTTTCGTCATTGACGATGGGGACGTGGTGAAAGCGGTTCTGCTTGAAAATATCATCCAAAACCGTAGTGGCATCCTCCGGGCCTGCCGTCTTGAGGTCCGTGGTCATTATAGTGGAAACAGGAGCTTTGAGATCCATAGTTTTCGTTTTTGGTAGCAAACCCGGGCAAAGCCCTGATTTGGATAGTGTCAAAAATACAATAATAATGGGAAAGTTCAATGTCTGGAAAAAGAAATCCGGACCTGGTAAAAAGAGTCCTTATCTACATATCTTTTAGGTTAGCTTAACAAGCTATTCCCGGAATTGCATGAAAAGGTTGCCTTTAGAGAACAGGGGATGCCGACCAACAGTTTTTGAAGGACAAAACCCTTATATTTGCAGAAAAGCAAGGAATGAAAAACCTGCCCATAAGCATACAGACATTTGAAAAGATAATAGAAGGAGGTTATTTATACGTCGATAAAACTCACTACCTTCATCAACTGATCAACCAAGGCGCTTATTTTTTCCTCTCCCGCCCCCGCCGTTTTGGAAAATCCCTGCTGCTGACTACGTTGAAATCCTTTTTTCAGGGCAGGGAAGACTTGTTTCGGGGCTTGTTCATTCACAGCCAGGAAAAAGAATGGAAACAACACCCGGTTGTCCATATTGACTATTCTTTTGTGGAATACAGAAAGGACCGGGCAACTTTCGAAAAATCATTGCACAACCATCTGGTTCGGATTGGGAATGAGTACAAGATCAAGCTGGAAAATACTATTATAGCTGATGCCTTTATCGAGCTGGTGCAAAAACTACATCAGCAATCGGACAAGGTGGTGATACTGGTAGACGAATACGATAAACCGCTGGTGGATACCTTGTCGAATGAAGAAAAGTTCATGGAGAACAGGGAAGTATTGCGCAGTCTTTACGGCACCATGAAAGGCCTGGACGCATACCTGCGCTTTGTGATGCTGACCGGCGTCAGCCGCTTTGCAAAGGTAAACGTATTCTCGGGCATGAAAAGTACGTTATGCTTTCATGACTTACCTCGCCGCTGCATTTGTGGAGAAAGACGAGTTTGAAATACAACCGGAAGCTCTGGAACTCCGCGACGCCCTCCGGGAAGAACAGCCCGAAGATTTCATAAAAAGGCTGCAGGCTTTCCTTTCCGACATTCCAGCTCGTTTGCATATCCCTAAAGAGGCTTATTACCATTCTCTGGTTTATCTGATGCTCCGCCTGGTGGGCATGCAACTGCTCCTGGAAAAAGAAACCGACAAGGGACGCATTGACGCCGTCCTCGAACTTCCGGAAAAGGTTTATATTATCGAATTCAAGTTTGCCGCCGGCACAGAAAAACAGGCTGCCACCTTATCGAAGCAAGCCCTTCAGCAAATCGAAGCCAAGAAATATTACGAACCGTATCAAAGCAGCGGAAAAAAAATCCTGCTCTTCGGTATCGGCTTTCTGGACAAACAACTGGACGGCAGGTTGAAAGTGTTGGAATAATCGCTCATTCACTCCCTCCCCTCACTCATCCCTCAGCGCCACCACCGGATTGACCGACGCCGCCCTCAGCCCCGGGATCAACCCCGCCACCAGCCCGGTCAGCGTCAGCACGACAATGGCCGTAATGGCCGTACCCAGGTTGATTTCCGGGTTGGCGAAAAACTCTGATTCCATGCCGAATTTTTTCAGGGCGTAGCTGATTCCGGCAATGGTGGCGCAACCTGCCGCCAGGCCGATATACCCGGCAACGCCGGTGATGACCAGCGCCTCCTGCAGGATCATGCTGACGATCGACCAGGGTGTGGCGCCCAGCGACTTGCGTATGCCGATCTCCTTGGTGCGCTCCGTGACGATGATGGCCATGATGTTGCCCACCCCTACTGCGCCGGCTATAATAGTGCCGATGGCCACCAGCCAGCTGAAGCCCCGGATGCCGATAAAGAGGTTCTGCACTTCCCGGAATTCCTGCTCGACGTTCTCGGCGCCGAAGGCCCGCTCGTCTTCCGGCGCTACCAGATGGCGTTGTTTGAGCAGGGCCAGCAGCTTTTCTTCCACAACGGCCGCCGGAATTTCCGGCTGCGGCACACAGGCGATGTAATCGATCTCATTGGCCCGGTTGAAGGCGGCCTGCAGGGTGGAAATGGGAATGTGTATGTTTTGCAGTTCTTCGATGGCGTCTTCA
>JAGFJD010000618.1 GCA_024102975.1 Phaeodactylibacter sp.
AAGTTATTTTGTGCGCTGGCAAGGCGCCAAACGCAGCCATAGCCAAAGCTACGGCGAGGCTTGGCAACGCTGCCAGCGTGCAAAAGAACGACTCTAAATGGGTAAGTTATTGTTGCGTGATCCCTTACACCCGGTGCCCTTACCTGCTGCCCTATGTCCGGCTGGCACGGGAATAATTGTCCGCATATTGCCTGGCCATGACATTAATCATTGCCGGTTAATGATTTTTTTCCTTTTTTTTTACAGGAAATGCTAATTTCGCCAAAGAATAAATCATCCATAGAAAACATGCCATTCCAATAGCCTGAAGCCAGGCCGTAATCTATTCGAGGAGGCAAAAACACCTTCCCTTGCGGTTGAATAATTCCCCAAAACGTACATGTAATCCCTTTGCCGCGCTTTACTGATGGAGTAGTAATGTTAAACCAGAAGGATGTTTGAAGGGGCGTTCAGGTTGCAGTAGCATAAGCGCACCTTCAGGCAACTCTAAAAAACAAACCTCATGCGGTATCTTTACCAGTTCCGCCAGTATCTGGCTTTCGTTTTTTTTGCTTCATCAGTTCCTCTGTGGTTGCAGGGCCAGGGCGCGCCCGATTGTGCGGCCGCCATTGTTTTATGCAGCAGCCAGTCTATTTCCTTCAACCCATCGGGTATAGGAGGGGTGAACGATTTCGCCCCGGCATCCAACAGCCAGGGATGCCTCCTGTCAGGAGAGCGCAATACGGCCTGGTATTATTTTGAGTTCAATAGCTCTATGCCCGCCAATAGCCAGATTACTTTCCTTATCATACCCAATGGGGTAGCCGATTATGACTTTGCGGTTTACGGCCCGGACGTTGGCTGTAGCGGGCTGGGAAACCCGGTACGCTGTTCCTATGCTGCCCCGCCAGTCCCAACCGGACTAGCTCCCGGCGCCACAGATACATCGGAAGGCGCTGGAGGCGATGGTGTTGTAGCGCCGCTGGTGGTCCAGCCCGGCCAGGGTTTCTACCTGGTGGTCGACAACTTTTCCAGCAACAATACCAGCTTCAACCTGAACTGGGGCGGTTCGGCGGCTCCTTTCCTGGATTGCACGGCAACTCCACCCTGTGCAGTAACGTTGAACTATAACCCCAGTTATACCCTGTGTGCCGGAAGCGGGTCGATCGTCCTCCAGGGAAGCACCCTTGGCGGCAACGGATCCCAAACATATAGCTGGACGGCCACCAATGGAGGCGATTTTTACCTCAATAACCCTTTCATCGCTAATCCCACCGTCAACTTCCCTGTTGGCACTTCCGGCACCTTCCAGTTTACTGTCACCGTCACTCAGAGCGGTTGCATGGAACAGGCAAACGTGACGGTGAACGTCGGCAGCAACCCGGTGCCGTCGATTGCCGGCAACAGCGAGATTTGCCAGGGGCAAAGCACCGTGCTTACCGCTACGCCGGGGTTCTCTTTTTATTCCTGGTCGAATAATCAAACCGGGCCGAGCGCTACGGTCAGTGCCGGCGGCATGTACACCGTGACCGTCACCAACGCGCAGGGCTGCCAGGGCACAGCTTCTTACTTGGTCACCCAATTGCCGACGCCCAACCCATTCATCACCGGGCCATCGCAGGTTTGTGCCAACGGCTCAGCCATCCTGACCGCCAACCCCGCTACTTTCGATACGTATCAGTGGAGCAACGGCCCCTCGGATCTGATAACCGCCATCGACGGACCAGGCACCTATTCGGTCACCGTCACCCAGGACGGCTGCCAGGGCGTGGGGCAGTATGTCGTCACCCCGGCGCCCCCAATCCCGGTCACTGTAACCGGTCAAAACACCATTTGCCCCGGCCAGTCCGCCGTGATTGATGCCGGCCCCGGCTATACGTCCTACAGCTGGCTGAATGGCGGGCCGCCCACCCAGCAATATGCCGTCACTCAGCCTGGCCAGTATACCGTGTCTGTAACCAATGCTGCCGGCTGTTCCGGAACAGGCGCCATTATCGTCAACCCCGTACCGGCACCCCAGCCAACCATCACCGGCAACCTCGCCATTTGCCCCGGGAATTCCACCACGCTGGACGCCGGAGTCATTTATCAAAGTTATCAGTGGTCGACTACGAGCAGCAATTCTATCATCACTGTGAATTCTCCCGGCACCTATTCGGTAACGGTTACCAACAACCAGGGCTGTACCGGCTCGACATCGGTGCAGGTGACAGCCGCTCCCGGGCCGGCGCCGGCCATCAATGGGGAAACCACCATCTGCCCCGGCGAATCGACCCAGCTGTTCGCTACCGGCGGCTTTGCTTCCTACACGTGGTCGAACAACGACACCGGCCCGGTGATCGATGCCAATCTTGGGGGCACCTATACCGTGACGGTGACGGATGCTCAGGGTTGTGTCGGCGAAGCTACCGTTGAAGTAACGGAAAACCCGGAGCCGGCACCAGTCATTACCGGCCCGGCAGAGATTTGTGTGGACAGTGCCGGCACGCTGAACGCCGGTGCCGGATTTGCCAGTTACCAGTGGTCCGGCAACAACGGCAGCAGCGGGCAAACGTTGAATGTCAATGCGCCGGGGACCTACAGCGTGACCGTCACCAACCAGTTCGGCTGTGCCGGGACGGATGACTTCCTCGTGGCCCAGCCTGCCCCGCCCGAACCTTCTATCATCGGGAATCTCTCCTTCTGTGAGGGCAGCTCTACCGTCTTGTCTGCCGAACCCGGCTTCGTTTCCTATGCCTGGCCGGATGGCAGCACCAACTCTGACCTGACGGTGAGCCAGCCCGGGACGTACACCGTTACCGTAGTCTCCAGCCTGGGCTGCCCCGGGCAGAACAGCGTGGACGTCACGGCCAACCCCTTGCCGGAACCCGTCATTTCCGGAGACAGCGAATTCTGCCCGGGAGAGAGCGCCAGCATCCAGGGAACACCGGGCTTTGCCGCCTACGCCTGGTCGAACAACGCCACCTCGCCATCCACCACCGTCAACGCTGCCGGAACATACACCCTGACCGTCACCGACGCCAACGGGTGCCAGGGCAGCGCCAGCACCGACATAGCGGCCGTGCCCGAGCCGCAGCCCGAAATCACGGGTATCCTGGAATACTGCGAGGGCAGTTCCACCACCCTGAGCGCTACGCCCGGCTTCAGCGGATACGCCTGGCCCGGTGGGCAGGACACTCCGGAAGTAACGGTGTCCGCTCCCGGCACTTACGAGCTTACCGTTACCGACGCTTCCGGTTGCACGGGCACCGCCATGGTGGAGGTCGTGGAGAACAACAACCCGGCCCCGGCCATTATCGGCCCGGCGAGCCTCTGCCCGGGAACGGGGACGGCCCTTTCGGCCGACAGCCAGTATCAGAGCTACGCCTGGTCGACCGGCGACACCCAGGATTCTACAACGGTACCCGGCGCGGGCAGCTACGGCCTGACCGTTACGGACGCCAATGGCTGTGAGGGCACTGCCAGTTTTGAAATAAATGAGTTTAGTCCTCCCGCGCCTCCCGCCGGCGTGGAGATAGAATATTGCCAGGGCGGTTCGGCATCCCTGGCGGCACCCACCGGTTTCGACGAATACCTCTGGGATGACGGCAGCACCTCCGGAACGATCAATGTCACAGCTCCCGGAACCTATGCTTACACCGTGACCGACGGCAACGGTTGTACGGGCGCGGGCAGTTTTGTGGCGGTGGAAAACCCGCTGCCCGTTTTCGCGGTCTCCGGGGAGCAGGAATATTGTGCCGGCGCTTCTACGGACTTATCGGTGCCCGGAGGCTACAGCGCCTATTTGTGGAGCACTGGTTCAACAAACGCTTCTGCCACAGTATCGGCGCCCGGGCAGGTGTCGGTTACCGTCACAGACAGCAACGGCTGTTCCAGCCAGCAAACGGTTGCTGTTCAGGAAAATCCGCTGCCGGATGCCAATATCAACGGCCTGCTCCAGTTTTGTACCGATGGCGCCACTACCCTGAGCGGCGATGGTGGTTTCGCGGGCTATGCCTGGTCGACCGGCAGTACCCAGGCTTCGATCAGCGTCAACCAGGCGGGCAACTACACCCTGACGGTCACAGATGACAACGGCTGTTCGAATAATGCTTCTGTGGCAGTTACGGAGATTCCCGAATTGCAGCCTTCCGTTTCCGGGGAGAGGCAATTCTGTGCCGGCTCCTCCACTACTCTGGAGGCGGAAGCCGGATACCAGAGCTATACCTGGTCCAATGGCAGTTCCGGTGCCACAACTACCGTATCGGCACCGGGGACGGTCAGCGTATTGGTTGTCGATGAAAATGGATGCGAAGGCACGGCGAGCGTGGAAGTTGCCGAACTTGCTCTTCCACAGCCCGTGGTCGCCGGCGTGGATTTCTTCTGTGAAGGCGGCGCCACTACGCTGGACGCCGGCAGCGGCTATTCGGCTTATGTGTGGACCGGCAATGTAACTACGCCTCAGCTCACGGCCAGCCAGCCCGGGGTATATACCGTAACGGTCACAGATGCCAACGGCTGCCAGGGGAGCGGCTCGATGGAGGTGGAAGAGATTCCCACGCCCGAACCGGTGATCAGCGGCGAACTGCTGTTCTGCCCGGAAGGCTCGACCGAGCTGAGTACCGGCAACAGCTGGGCTTCTTATCAGTGGTCGAATAACAGTACGGCTGCTTTTACCACTGTGGGCCAGCCCGGGGTTTACGGCCTGACCGTCACGGACGGCTTCGGCTGCACCGGCAGCGCTTCTGCGGAGGTCGCCTATTTTGAAACGGCGCCTCCGGATATCCTCGGCAACCTCAACTACTGCCCGGAAGGCAATACCACGCTGAGCGGCGAGAGCGGTTTTGCTACTTATTTGTGGTCGACCGGCGCTGTGAGCAACCAGGTCACGGTGTCCGACGACGGCACCTATGGCCTGACCGTCACGGACGCCAACGGCTGTCAGACAGAATCCGCCGTTGACGTCGAAGCCTATGCTGTCAGCCAGCCGGTGATCACCGGCGACAATGCCTTTTGTGCCGGGGAGACGGCAACCTTGCAGGCCAATAGCGGCTTCGCCGCCTACAACTGGTCGGCGGGGGGTAGTCAACCATCGCTGACCGTCAGTACCGGAGGCATCTACCGGCTGACGGTCACCGATGCCAACGGTTGCGTCACCAGCAACAGTTTTGCGGTAACCCAGAATCCTCTGCCGCAGGTCAATATCGGCGGCTCTACCAGTTACTGCATCGGGGGCTTCACTACCCTCAATGCCGGCGGACAGTATACGGCTTACGATTGGTCGACCGGCGGCACAACGCAAACGGTTCAGGTGAGCCAGGAAGGCTTGTACAGCCTGACGGTTACCGATGCCAACGGTTGCGTCGGCAGCGACGAGGTACAGGTCGTGGAAGACATCGAGCTGAACCCGGTCATTTCCGGGCCGGTTGCTTTCTGCCCGGGCACGTCCACCACGCTGGACGCCGGGGAGGGGTTCCAGGATTACCAATGGTCTGACAATTCCACCGGCCAGTCGTTGCAGGTTACTACCCCCGGGACGTACGCCGTAACTGTGGCGGATGCCTCCGGCTGCGTAGGGGATACCGAGGTGACAGTCAGTGAATACCCGGCACCCCAGCCGCTGATTGACGGAACGCTGGAATATTGCCAGGGCGCTTCCACCAGCCTGCAGGTCGCCGGCGGCAACTTTGTGGATTACGACTGGTCGACCGGCGCTTTCGAACCCGAAATAACGGTTGCCCAGCCCGGCGCTTACAGCGTCACGATCACCGACGGTAATGGCTGTGTGGAATCGGCCAGCGTCGAGGTTCAGGAGAACCCCCTGCCCGTCTTCCAGATTTCCGGCCAGCTGAGCTTCTGCCAGGGAGACGCCACCGAATTGTCCGCCCCCGGCAATTTTGCTGCCTACCTCTGGTCGACCGGTGCCCAGGTGCCGGCCATCACGGTACAATCTCCGGGCAACTACGGGCTTACGGTTACCAATAGTTTTGGCTGCAGCAGCCAGCAGGCGGTATCGACCACCCAGATACCCCAGCCATCGGCCGACGCCGGGCAGGCCCAGGTCATCAACTGCTATGAGGGCGAGGTGACGCTAGGCGGGAACGGCTCCAGCCAGGGCGGCAATATTATCTATCAATGGGCCGGGCCGGGCATCGACGCCTCCAATGCCGGCGATCAGTTTCCGGTAGTGAGCGTCCCCGGCCAGTATACGCTGACGACGGTCAACACCTCCCTGGGCTGTACGTCGGAACCCTCGGTAGTGGAAGTGTCCAACGATACCGACAACCCGGTAGCAGCCCTGGAAGCCCTGGATGTCCTGGATTGCAACACCAGCACCGTGGTGGTCGACGGCGGCAATTCATCGACAGGGCCGGACTTCGCCTACCAGTGGTTCGACGCTGCCATGAACCCGCTGAGCAACCAGGGGCTGACGCTTCCGGTTACTTCAGCAGGCAGCTACTTCCTGCAGGTGTCCAACACAGCCAATGGCTGCGAGGCCATGGCCAGCGTGGAAGTGGAAGAAAATTACCAGTATCCGGTTGCCGAGGCCGGCCAGCCCCGGCACCTGGACTGCGATGCAATCACTGCCAGCCTCGACGGCGGCGGGTCGCAGCAGGGGATATCCATTGTTTACAACTGGTCGACTGCCGACGGCAGGATCATCAGCGGCGGGAACACCCTGGTCCCCATAGTTGATGAGCCGGGGACTTACACGCTGACCGTGGTTGACAATTCCAACGGCTGCGCCAGCACCGACGTGGTAGTGGTCACTCAGGACGTCGACGTCCCCTTTGCCGAAGCTGGCCCGGGGCAGCAGATCGATTGCCTCCATCCGGCGGCCCCGCTGAACGGTTCGGGTTCTTCCGCCGGCAGCCGGTTTACTCAGCAGTGGGCCTTCGGGCAGCCGGGCAATATCGTTGGTTCCGGGCTGGAGTATACGGCCACGGCACCAGGCACTTATTTCATCATCGTGACAGATACGGAAAACGGGTGTGCCAATACGGACGCCGTAGAGGTCAGCCAGAATGCCGCCGCCCCCTCCGGTATCAACCTGGCGCTGGACCGCCCCACCTGCTTTGGCGATTCGGACGGCAGCATGATCATCAGCGGAGTAGTGGGCGGAACGCCGCCCTATATGTACAGCTTCGACGGGCAGCCCCTGAGCAGCCAGTCCGCCTTCTTCAACCTGGCGGCGGGCAATTACACCATTCTCGTTCAGGACGCTATCGGTTGCGAGCTGGAGCTGGAGGCCGTCCTGGAAGACGGCAACGACCTGACTGTCAACCTGGGGGATGACCAGCCCGTGGGATTGGGCGAAGAGGTGACCCTGGATCCGATCGTCAGTATCGGAGAGGATGAGATCGCAAGCGTGAACTGGAATGCTGCCGACAGCCTCTCCTGTGAAGGTTGCCTGCGGCCTACTGTACTGCCTACAACTTCCGGTTCCTATTTTATCGAAGTGGTTGACGAGAACGGCTGTGTCGCTACCGACCAGATGTTCATCATCCTGGACAAACGACATAATCTTTATGTCCCCAATGTATTTTCGCCGAATGAAGACGGCAGGAACGACAAATTTTATCCCTTCGGCGGCACGGAGATCACGAACATCCGATCTTTCCTGGTCTTCAACCGTTGGGGAGAATCGGTCTTTGAGGTGTACAACTTCCCGCCCAACAACCCTGATTTCGGCTGGGACGGAACCTTCCGGGGGGAATTGTACAACAACGCCGTCTTCGCCTGGTTTGCCGAGGTGGAATTCGTGGATGGTGTGGTGCAGGTGTTCAAGGGGGATGTGGTGCTGATGAGGTAGGGGAGTGCCCTCACCCATACACGTTCAAAAAACCACCTCCGTCGCCCCATACCCATACCTTGGGTGATACTCGTTCCGGAACGTCCGGACTTCCGGCATTTGGAGCAGGCGGCTGGCGATGGCGTCCCGCAGGCGGCCTTTGCCGACGCCATGGATGATGAACACGCGCTCCACGCCCAGGCGCACGGCCTTGTCGATATAGGCTTCGAAGTGAGCGAGTTGGGTGCGGAGGATTTCTGCTTTGGTCATCTTTTTGTGGTTGGGTGCCAGCTTGTCGATATGGAGGTCGAGTTCCGGGAGGAACTCGGCCAGTTCGACAACTTCATGGGGCATGCGTTCGCGGATGTCGAGCCATTGCTGGTTGGGGTGGATATTGCGGCGGGTATAAGACTGAAGGTCTTCCTCTTTGGGCTCAATGCTGCCTTTCAGGTTTTCGAACAGGCGGAAGAGGTGCACCCTTTTGTTGAGCAGGGGTGCGGTTTTCACGCGGTTGAAAAATTGTTTGGGCTTCAGGCGCAGTGCCTTGTGCATTTTGCTGCCGGTGCCCTGTGTGGTGATGCGCCAGCAGTCGGCCTCTACGATAGGGTTGTCGTTGAGCTGGTCGAAGAGCAGTTCTCCGATGGGTTGGATGGAGGCCCGGCCGAGTTTGCCGTTATAGCGCAGGCTGACGCGGCCGTTGAGGAAAAGCTCCAGTCCGATGATGGTGTCAAACCGGGTGTCGTTGATTAAGATAACCCGGTACTTTACGGCATAACCGCGCACGTCGGGCACCGGGTCGAAAGCTATCTGGATGCCGAAGCTCTTGAGGATGGTATATTGTGTTTCCACCGGGGGGCGTTCCGGTATTTCTTCCTTGCGTTGCTGTTTGCCGGGCACGATCCTGGCCTTGACCGAGGGGCTGGCGTCCTGAAAATCTTCCGCCCGGGCCAGGTCGTCGATAAAAGCGGGGATTTCAAAGTCGCTGTCGTCGAGCAATACGTTGACCATGTCGTTGTCGAGCAGGGCGGTGACAACGCCTTCATCCCTGGAATGCAGGAACCGGACCCGGGTGCCGACGGCGAATAGCATGGTTTTAAATTGTTATACTGGCGAACGCGTGGTTTTGTCAGGAGCAAAACCAGCGATGCCAGTATATACTGACCCGGCGGGTTTTGTAGCCGACAAAACCTGCCGTGCGTCAGTATAGTTAATGGAACAACCCACCCCGGTTGTGGTTCAAAAATACCCAATAAGTACGGGAAATCATTGTAACGATAATTTTTATCTTCGGATTTTGTCCCATCAGGATGCCTTTTTTCAAAATCGTTTATCCTTTTCCTGCGGTTTTGTGCTTTTGAACTTTCGTGGCGATACACCCTTTACTATCTTTATCGTATGAGGCTCGCCTCAGCGATTCTCGCTTTGGCAAAATGATGCCTGAAATTCAGCCACAAAAGCACAAAAACACGAAATCCGCACTTCCCGATAGCTATACGGCTTTTGCACTGTTTCTTACACTCCCCCAAGGCTTGAAAACGAGTTTCAAAAGCCGGGTTTAGGGTATTATACCCCATATGTTCTTTGACAATTTTAGGATAACCAAATCCG
>JAGFJD010000292.1 GCA_024102975.1 Phaeodactylibacter sp.
GCAGAAGCCACGAATAATGCGGTATACGGCCCTAACCTGCGTACCTTTGCAAGCTATTGCATGTCTTACCAATTGCTTCCTTTTGAGCGCACGGCAGAGCTGCTATCCGATTTCCTGGGCCAGCCTAGGATACTCCGCTTTTGAAGCACTCAAGCAGCTCTACACCGGCCAGGCAGATCCGTTTGTATTGAAATTGGTTTGGGGCATTTGCCAAACCGGCTGAATGTTTACCCCTCTTCCTCCTCCATCATTCCATGAATACGCATATGATTTTTCTTCTGATGATTAAACCGCCCTGCTCAACATTTCCCTCGAAGCCCAGTCTTTCGTACAGCCTCCTCCCCACCTCATTGTGCCGCTCCACCTGCAGGTGCAGGAAATTGATGCCGAAGGCTTCGGCACGGGATATGGCATGCTTCAGTATCCTTTCTCCCAAGCCCTTGCCCCGGCAGCCATCCTCCAGAAAAAGCTCGTCTATCCAGCCGTCCCTGCCGTTGTACTCCAGGCTGAAGCCGACGGTAATCACCAGATAACCAACAGGCCGGCCCTGATCTTCCAGCAGCCAAATCTCGCCGAAGACAGATTCTTCCAGCAACTGCCGGATGGCCCGTTCTTTCTTTTCCCGTTCAAAGGGATAACCGTCGATGGCGTAGAAGCGCCGCATCATGCCCAGCAGTGCTTCGATGTCGGCAGCTGTCGCCAGGCGGAGGGATGGAGTAGTAGTCATTGGAAAATGAGGATTTTAGAATAATGCCTCTCAGCCTGCCGGGTTTTACGTAAGTTCCCGTGTTGCTGAGCCCGGCAGTGTTTATCGGAGGTGTCTTAGAAGTGACTATCGCAATGCTGTCGACGAAATCCGTCTTCGTTTATCACAAATACGCATTCTTCACCTTAATGATCTCCCCCATGATCGCCAGGGCGATCTCCTTCGGCGTCTTCGCATTGATATCCAGCCCGATGGGGGCGTGGATGCGGGCGATGGCCTCGTCGGAGAAGCCGGCGGCTTTCAGCCGGGCCACCCGTTTGGCGTGCGTCTTTTTGCTGCCCAGGGCGCCGATGTAGGCGATGTCGGAGGGCAGGAGGATGTGCAGGGCGTTGTCGTCGATCTTGGGGTCGTGGGAGAGGACCACGGCGTAGGTGTAGGCGTCGAGGGTGAAATCGCTGAGCACCTCGGCCGGGTATTTGTCGATCAGTTGGTCCGGCGCCTGCGGGAACTGCGATTTATGGGCGAACACGCCCCGGGGGTCGATCACGATGGTCTCGAAATCGTAGAGGTGCCCCAGCTGGATCAGGTCGGCGGTGATGTGGGCCGCGCCGATGATAAGCATCTGGCTGCGGCTGGGAAATACCTGCAGGAAGTAGGTGGCGCCTTCCCAATCCACGCTCTGGCTCTTGCGTTCCCGGTAGGCGCGCAGGGCTTCGGCTTTCAGTGCTTCGGCGATGGGCTGGCCGGCGGCGGTTCCGTCCGGCAGTATTACGCTGTGCCAGCCTTGGCCATCCTCCAGGCGGGATACGAGGATGCAGGGCTGGTTGTTTTCCAGCTTTTCCCGCAGCAGGGCCCAGGCGGCCTGTTCTTCCTTCCGCTCGTCGAAGGCGAGAAACCGCTCGGTGAAGACCTGTATCTTGCCCCCGCAGCTGAGGCCTACCGCCCAGGCGTCTTCGTCGGCCACGCCGAAGGCCAGCCGTTTGGCCTTTCCTTCCTTGATCAGCGGCAGTGCTTCCCGGATAACGGCCCCTTCCACGCAGCCGCCGCTCACCGACCCGGCCATTTCCGTATCCTTGGTGACGAGCATGGTGGAGCCTACCGGGCGGGGCGAAGACCCCCAGGTCTGTATGACGGTGGCTATGGCAAACTCGTGGTTTTTATTGGTCCACTCCTGTAAGTAGGGTAGCAATTCTTTCATTTTGAACAATTTTTTAGAAAAAATATTCTAAATTAGCGAAAGGTTTGTTTTAGTAAAAATACAAAAGAACAGATAATTCACTCAATCACTCATTCAGTACACCCATGTCCCATTCGCCCAAATCCTGCCCCTGCCCATCGAAAAAGGCGCCGAAGCGGAAGGCAAAGTCCCTCTCTGTGCTCAGCGGGTTGCTCATCGTGCTGTTGCCCAAGTGCCCCTTCTGTATCCTAACCTTTTCCAGCGCCATAACGTTGTGCAGCGGGGCGAAAATCTACCAGCACGCGCCAGGTTGGGCGTCCTTCATTTCCATCGGCCTGGCAGCCGCCACGCTGGCCCTGCTGGCGTGGAATTACAAGGGCTGGCGAACGCTGGCGGCGGCGGCCCTCGTCCTGGCCGGCAGCTATTTCATCATCTCCAGCGAGTTGTGGACGGGCGAGCTGGCGGAATACTACTGGGGCGCCTTCTTTTTGCTGCTCGGCGTTTGGGTGAACGGCAGCTTTTACTTTTTTTTCCGGTTGTGGGTGCGGCCGGCGTATGATTTTGTGAGAGAGAAGTACCTGGAAAGAGTGAGATAGTGATCTTATGGGAGGTGCGTGTTGTTATTGGGCTAAATGATTATATTGTTGGCAGAGCCTGGGCTGGAAAATGGACATGTTGCCGGGGCGGCTAAACTTCGCGATCGGTCAACATTCCAGCAATATTTCAATACCACTACCCGAAGCCCACATCAGGCCAACAATATAAAAATATAACGTAACTGTTTAGGTCTTTTGTTTAACCACATAGGACACATAGCGTTTTCACAGTAGAACACATAGGCTGCGGCTACTGTGGCCTATGTGAACTGCCTGATGTGGCCTATGTGGTAAATAGTTACAATATAACAATATAACAAATGCCAACCGTCAGATTCACCACCGCCCTCAAGCGCTTTTTCCCTTCTCTGAAGGAGAGGGAGGTCGCCGGAGGCACCGTCGCCGAAGTGCTGGAAGAAGTCGAAGCTCTTTATCCTGGCATCAAAGACTATGTCGTCGACGAACAGGGCCGCCTGCGGCAGCACGTCAACATCTTCCTCAGCGGCGAGCTCATCGAAGACAAGGAAACCCTGCAGGACAGGGTGGGGGAGCAGGATGAAGTGTATGTTTTTCAGGCGCTGTCGGGGGGGTAATGAATATGGTTTCATTGTTTCATGGGGTCACTGGTGTATTGTTCTGCTCCCAAGAATCAATGCAACTGGGAACCCATGAAACACCCGTTCTATTAGCTCGGTTTTCGCCTTTTAGGTTTTTGAGATTTGATTTTCAACTTATTGAAAAACTCAATATCTCTGACTATGTAATCTCTTTCAATCGGATTTCTCGCGTTTTGGAGGGCAATGTTTAGATCGATTTCTGCTTCTTTTAAATATTTCCTGCATTCTTCCCATGCCCGGACTCTGATTTTGATGCTGAATTTTCTGTCCATACCTGTATTAATACAATTCTTTGCCAGGTTCATCTTTGCCCTTGCCCTTTCCTCCAGCAATGCTGCACTTTTAGAAAGATTGGGTTGTTCTTCAATTTTTTCGTCAACAAATTTAATCACCTCTTCATTTTTCCCCAGCCTTTTTAAGTTTATGGCGATTTTGGATATTTGTTTTTCCTCTAATCTGCCCTCCGTTGCTATCGTTAATAATTGGTTTGCAAATTCTAAAATTTTTGGATTTCCTTCAACCAGGGAAATAGTATCTGCAATTTTTATTAATGTGTTTGGGTTGATTCGCAATATGTCAGCACCTTTATTGATTAAGAAATCATATACGTTTTTGGGAGTCTTGAGTAAATTGTTTATTTCACAGAACAGTTCGAGTGCTCTAAAGTTATATGGGTCTTCAGCAAGCAAATTTTTAGTTCTTTCATAAGCTTCATCAACATTGCCAATGACAATTCGATTTTCGATTTCATATAATTCCTTGATCGTTTTATGCCTGGGATGTGCAGGCAAAGTACAAATTACGTTGTCTGTAGAAGTTTCGAAAATTGGATCCGGGCAACCTTCTTCTCTCATTGTCCGGATTATCGTCGGAATCCAGACCACTGGACATTTTGGGGGCTACTTGTGTAAAGGTGTAAGCGTGTAAACGTGTAAATGATTGGGAGCCAATTTCTTTTACACCTTTACACGCTTACACTTTTACACGGGCCAGAAAATGTCT
>JAGFJD010000621.1 GCA_024102975.1 Phaeodactylibacter sp.
AATGAATGGGCTTTTATAAAAAGAGAAGATGAAGATTTATCCGAAAAGTATGCCAATAAAGCTTTAAAATTATCCGGAAAGAATGGCTATGAAAAAGGCGAGGGCGACGCCTGTGTCCGTTTGGGTATTATTGCTAAGAATCGCGGGCAGTATCAATTGGCGGAAGAATATTACCTGAAGGCGTTGGATATCAGGCAAAAATTACCGGAAATAGGCCCAACTGTCAGTATGTATAATAATTTGGGCAAGCTATTCCTGACAGCAGGAGAGTATAGTAAGGCTTTAGAATACTATCAGTTCGGTTTGAGTTTGGCAGATGAAACTGTAAAAAATGGCGACGATTTGAAAATCCTAAATGGAATAGCCACTTGTTATCTATATTTGGGAGAATATCAAAAGGCTTTAGAATATAATAATAGAGATATTGAACTTAGAGAAAAACGAGGAGATCGCCAGGGAATAGCCAATGCCTTGTTGACTGCCGGCACTGCACACAGGAGGCTCAATAACTTTTCTTCAGCAGAAGCCAAATACAAGGAAGGCTTATCCATTTTTGAAAGCTTGGAAAATCCAACCGGCATAGCTCAAGTTTATATCAACTTAGGCGATTTGTATCATGCAAAAAACGAATTCCGGAAAGAATTGAACAGTTATCAAAAAGCCCTAAACTTGAAAGAGGTACTATCTGAGGATGGCCTTGCCCTGCTGTACAGAAATATCGGTGCCTGCTATAAAGAATTAGAAAAACCGGACTCGGCCTTGTTTTATTACAACAAAAGCAGAGAACTATATCAATCTGCTGAAAATGCTCTGGGTTTGGCGTATATCGAATTCAGTTTCGGGTCGTTGAACAGCGATGGAAACCACCATCAAAAAGCCTTAAAGCATTTCACCGAAAGCCTGAATATCCTTCAAAGCAATCAACTTTCAAATCCCTTCCTGGAAACCAACCTCTTCGACCGCCTTTCGGACACCTATACTCAGCTCGGCGATTACGCAGCAGCCCTCGAATACAGAAACCGGCACACCTCTCTTCAGGACAGCCTCTACACCCTATCCATGAACGCCGCCAACTACAAATACAGCTACGAAGAAGAACGCCGGAAAAATGAAGAAGAACGCCGGAAAAATGACCAAATAATTAACGACGCAAAATTTGAAAAAATGCAACTCTTTTACACGCTCTCCGGAATCATCGCCCTGCTGCTGTTCGGCGCGGGCTTTGCCTTCATGATCTTTCGCCACCGGCAGCGCAAAGCCGCTATGGACCGTGAAATCGACAACTTGCTGCGCAACCAAGAGGTTACTACCGCTTATGCCCGCATCGAAGGGCAGGACGAAGAGCGCCGCCGCATCGCTCAAGACCTGCACGACGGCCTGGGCAGCATGCTCTCCACCGTTAAATTGTATTTCTCCGCCATTGACGCCAAAATAGGCCTCATGCACCTGGAAAGCCGGGAACAGTATGGCAAGGCCAATCAATTGCTGGACGAGGCTTGCGAGGAGGTCCGAAGGGTGGCGCACGAAATGCATGCGGGCACCCTGAAAAAGTTCGGCCTGAAAGCTCAACTGGAAGACCTGGCCGAGACGATCAACAGCAGCACGCGAGTCAAGGTCGAATTGGTGACGCATAAGCTCGACGGCCGGCTGGACACCCAACTGGAAGTCAACATCTATCGCATCATCCAAGAACTGACTAGCAATGTTCTCAAACACGCCAAAGCTTCAAAATTGAGCATCGAACTCAACCTTTTTGAAAAGATTATTCATATCCTGGTGGAGGACAACGGCGTGGGCTTTAAAGAGAGCGCCGCTATGGAAAAAGGAGGCTTGGGCCTGAGCGGCATCAATAAAAGAGTCAATGCACTGAATGGCAAAGTGGATATCGATTCTGTCGCGGGCAGGGGCACGTCGGTTTCGATTGATATTCCTTACCAGCCTGCGGCGGCATTGACGGAAAACCATTAAACCTAATGTGCTGTCCCGGCCACTATGTAGCAGGGATATGGTTTACGAACATCTTTACAATATATATCCATTTAGGCCTTTTTTAGCCGCATAGCGCACATGGGAGTTTTCGCATAGGGTGTTTATATCAGTTGAAAAATGACCAAATTATTAGAGTTTATTCTAAAAGTTCCCGTATGGAAATGCCGCTATCATGTTTACCCTGTGAAATAAGAGGTTGCTCCATCGGAGCTATTTCACAGGGTGAATTCCTGCCGGCCTGCGGCTCAGCAGGCGGGCTGTAAATCTTAGAATCCTGTCTATTAACGACGCAAAAATTAAAAAAATGCAACTCTTTTACACGCTCTCCGGAATTATCGCCCTGCTGCTGTTCAGCACGGGCTTTGCCCTCATGATATTTCGCCACCGCCAGCGCAAGGCCGCTATGGACCGCGAAATCGACGACTTGCTCCGCAGCCAGGAGATCACCGCCACATACGCCCGCCTCGAGAGGCAGGACGAGGAGCGCCGCCGCATCGCTCAAGACCTGCACGGCGGCCTGGGCAGCATGCTCTCCACGGCCAAATTGTATTTCTCCGCCATCGACGCCAAAATAGACCTCATGCGCCTGGAAAACCGGGAACAGTATGGCAAAGCCAATCAGTTGCTGGACGAGGCCTGCGAGGAGATTCGAAGGGTGGCGTACGACATGCAGGCAGGCGCACGGAAAAAGTTCGGCCTGAAAGCCCAGTTGGAAGACCTGGCCGAGACAATCAGCAACAGCAAACAAATCAAGGTCGAATTGGTGACGCACAGGCTCAGCAGCCGACTGGACACCCAACTGGAAGTAAACATCTACCGCATCATCCGGGAGCTGGCCGGCAATGCCCTCAAACACGCCAAAGCTTCAAAATTGACCATCCAGCTTAACCGTTTTGACGATATTATTCATATCTTGGTAGAGGACAACGGCGTGGGCTTTAAAGAAAGCGCCGCTATGGAAAAAGGTGGCCTTGGCCTGAGCGGCATTCTCGACAGAGTCGATGCCCTGAATGGCAAAATAAATATCGATTCTGTGATAGGCAGAGGCACCTCTGTATCGATTGACCTTCCTTGCCAGCTCACGGAAGCATTGATAAGAAACAATTAAAACCAAACCGCCATGATCAACGTATTACTCGCCGACGACCAAAGGATGTTTGTCGAGGGCATGAAGGCTATACTTCAGCAGGAAAAAGACATCGATATCGTTGGGGAAGCCACCAACGGAGACGAGGTGCTGGCGTTCCTGGAGAAAAACCCCGTCGACGTGGTGTTGCTGGACATCGAAATGCCGGAAACAGACGGCATTGAGGCGACCAGGATCATCCGGAAAGAACACCCCCTGGTTAAGGTCCTGATCCTGTCCATGTACAATAAGAAGAGCTTTATCCTCAAATTGATGCAAGCCGGCGCCTCCGGCTATATCCTCAAGGAAAAGAGCAAAGAGGAACTGATCGCTGCTATTCACAACGTTTACCGCGGGCAGCCTCACTTCAGCCTGGAAGTGCTGAGCAAGATCGCCGGAGCAAATTCGGAACCCGATACCGAGGTGCAGCTTACTGAGCGGGAACTTGAAGTCCTCTGCCTGATCGCGGAAGGCAAAACGACTAAGGAGATCGCCCCGATGTTGAACATCGCAGAGGCTACCGTGAACACCTACCGCCGCAACCTGCTGGAAAAACTGGAAGTGTCGAACGACAAGCACCTGGTAAGGTATGCGATCAAGCATGGGTTGGTGGAGTTGTAGGGGGAGCGCGATGCGGCGTAGAACGTGGGTGAGCTCGGGTTTGGGAGCCCTTGTCGATGTTTGCCTGGCTGTAGCCTGTGGGGTGGCTGTTTGAAATACGGGGCCTGACGAAAAAAAACTTCTCCATATTTTAGGAACGGCTCAAAGTGCAAGTTCAAGCGCAAGCATCAAGGCCGAAACCAGAGCGGCGCCAGTATTGAACTCGAACTTGATACTTGCACTTGAGCTTTAAAAAATGCCAGGCAGGGTACTCAAAAACACAGAGAAGTTTTTTTCCCAAAATCCGCTATAACGCCATAGAGGTAGCCCCCCTCCTCATTTCCGACGACCCAGCATTCACTTAATCTGAGGATTTTTCCAAACGCCAATTTTCCTACCTTTGAAGAGGAGAAGCGTTTGTCAAATTAAATCCCATCCGCTATGATTAAAGTATTGCTCGCCGACGACCACCAGATAATCATCGACGGCATGAAGGCTATCCTGCAACAGGAAAAGGATATCGAAATTGTCGGGGAGGCTTCCAATGGGGCCGAAGTGTTGGCTTTTCTGGAGAAAAACCTCGTCGACGTGGTAGTACTGGATATTGAAATGCCCGAAACCGGCGGCATCGAGGCAACCAGAATCATTCGGAAAGAATACCCCCAGGTTAAAGTCCTGATCCTCTCTATGTACAATAGAAAAGGCTTCATCCTCAAATTGATGGAAGCCGGCGCATCCGGCTACATCCTCAAAGAAAAGAGCAAAGAGGAATTGATTGGGGCCATTCACAACGTTTATAGAAGGCAACCTCATTTTAGCCTTGAAGTATTGAACAAAATTACTGACCCGACTCCGGTGCCTCACAATGAAGTAGAGTTGTCAGAACGGGAACTCCAGGTCCTCTGCCTCATCGCCGAAGGCCTCACCACCAACGAAATCTCCGAACGCCTGAACATCACAGAAAATACCGTAAAAACCCACCGCCGCAACCTGCTCGAGAAACTGGAAGTGCCGAACGACAAGCACCTGGTGCGGTACGCGATCAAGCATGGGTTGGTGGAGTTGTAGGGGGGCGCAAGGCATCCGCTAAAGTCTGAGAGCTTGTTTGGAGGTAGTCATTTGGGCTGCAAATGGCCGCTTCTGGAACCTCATTTCGGCTATTTTTGGCCTCGTAGCGCTGCTATGAGGCCAAAAATGAGCCTCATGAGAACCCAAAATCAGCC
>JAGFJD010000641.1 GCA_024102975.1 Phaeodactylibacter sp.
CGGAGTGGGTCGGCGGGGCGGGGGAGGGGGGCGGGCGGTTGGGGGGGGGGAGGGTGTTGGAGGCGAAGCTATGGGGCGGGAAGGGGGGGGGAAGAGCAAGGGGGATTTGGAGGGGGTGGGGGATTAGGGGGGGTGGGGGGGAGGGGGGGAAGGAAGGGGGGGAAGTGAGGGGAAATGAGGGGAAATGGGGGGAAATGAGGGGAAATGAGGGGAAATGAGGGAGGAGGTTCTCATGGCCGCCGGATGGCATACACCAACGATTTTTTCCACTGTACATATCGGAGGACATGAAGCGAGGAGGTTCTCATGGCCGCCGGATGGCATACACCAACTCGTCCAGATACTCCCCATTCTTAAAGATCGTCTTTTCAAAGCGAGCCTCCAACACAAAACCTGCTTTCTCCAGCGCCCTTTGGGAGGCGATATTGGTACCGAAGGGGCGGGCGAAGATGCGGTCGATGTCCCAGTGTTCGAAACCATAACTCACCATCCGGGTGATCGCCCGGGTGATGATGCCCTGGCCCCAGTAGGGCTCGGCCAGCCAGTAGCCCAGCTCGGCGTTTTTGCGGTAGATATCGGCCTGCGGGTGGATGCCGATCCCGCCCGCAGCCTGCCCTTCCACTTCGATGGCCAGGATGTTGGGCGGGTCGTTTTGGCTGGCGTATCTGATGAAGGCTCTGGCCTTTTCCGGCGTGTAGGGATGGGGAAACTGGTCCGTCATGTTTCTGGCGATGTTGGGGTTGTTGCCGAAGCGGGCGAGGCTGTCAGCGTCGGCGGGGGCCATGGGGCGGAGGAGGAAATCTGTCATAGCACAGAAAAATTTTAATCTGAAACAGCCCGCAGGGATAAAAAACTTACCTGAAGGGCTTTAATTCCAAAGCCTTAAAATACATCAAATTGCCGGAAAGTTTCTCTGCAGGATGGATCGTAAGCTCAATCCGGCGGGCCGGGCTGAGTACCACCGTATCCAGCACAAAGGTTTGGTATTCGTACCAGTCGCCGGTACCCTGTACCTGCGCGCTGATGCCCAGCCCGCCGAGGCGGATGGCATAAGGCTGCCCCGCCCATTCCGGCCGGGCGGCATAGGTGACAGACAGCTCGTAGGCCTGCGGTTGTTCCGCGTCGAAATGCCAGCGGGCGCTGTCGGCCGGGGCGGCCCACCTGGAGAGGTGGAATTTGCCCTTGCGGTTGAAGCGCTTGACGGTGGCGCCGAAGGTCCGGGCGGTGTAGTGGTCGAAGGTGAAGGCGCCGGTTTCATCTGCCCGGACTACAGGCGGCAGCACTTCGGGCGGGCCCGCCAGTTCGGCAACCAGCACGGTGTTGATGGTATCGGGCAGGGTGGCGGGGAGGCGGAAGCGCAGCGTGGCCCCGTCCTGAACGAAGGGCAGTTTTTGTTGTGGCGCCGCCAGCAGGCGGGCGGCGGTTACGGGCGTTGTCAGCCCTTCCAGGATCAGGGTGCCGTCTTCCGGCGGTTCAAAAACGTGCAGGTACAGGCGGCTGCCCTTCACGGTACAGTAGCCCCATGGGATGTTCAAGAAGGGGCTGGCGGTGGTGCCGTAGATGCTTTCGCTGTTGGCCTGCATCCAGCGGCCCACCCGTTTCAGCACTTGCACGCTTTCCTGCGGGATTTCCCCTTCGCCCGTGGGGCCGACGTTGAGCAGGTAGTTGCCGCCCCGGCTGGCGACGGCCGCCAGCTTTTCGATAACATCGGCGGCGGATTTCCAGTTGTGGTCGAAGCGGCTGTAGCCCCATGTGTCGTTGAGGGTCTGGGGCGTCTCCCAGTACTCTTCGATGCCGCCGGGCGGCATGCCGTTGTCGTTCATGTTCTGATAGTCGCCCAGCAGTTCCTGCTCGTAGTGGCCCACCCGGCCGTTGATGAGGCACCAGGGCTGGCGGCGGCGGATGAGGCCGATGAATTCCTGCGCCTGCTCCGGCGTATACAGGCCGCGGTCGAACCAGAGGATAGCCAGGGAGTCAAAGCCGGCGAGCAATTCCTCCACCTGGGGTTTGGCCTTGGCGTAGAGGTAGCGCTGCTCAAACAGGGCCAGGGAGTCCGGCGGGTCGAAGCTGAAGTCCCAGGTATTGCCGTAGGCGTAGGGCTCGTCCCAGTCTTCGCGGTGGGAGTAGTACAGGCCAAAGCGGATGCCGCGCTGGCGGCAGGCGGCGGCCAGTTCCTGCAGGGGGTCGCGGTTGAAGGGGGTGTGATCTACGATGTTGTAATCGCTCACTTTGGAATCGTACATGGCGAAACCATCGTGGTGTTTGGCGGTGATGATGAGGTACTTCATGCCGGCGTCCTGCGCCAGCTGCGCCCAGGCCTCGGCGTCGAAGCGGGTGGGGTTGAACTGCCGGGCAAGGGCGCGGTATTCTTCTCTTGGGATTTCCAGCTTCTGCATCGCCCATTCCGCGTTCTCGCCGACGGGCACCTGCCTGCCGTTCCACTCGCCTGCCAGTTGCGAGTAGGGCCCCCAGTGGATGAACATGCCGAATTTGGCTTCGCGGAACCATTCGAGGCGGGTGGTTTTGCCGGGGGTAACAGGCGCCGGGGGCGTTTCGGCTTGCCGGCAGGCGGAGAGGAGGAGGAGGGCCAGGGAGAGCAGGAGTGCATGGCTGGGCAGAAATGCCTGGAGATGCGCAGAGATGAGGAAATGCGTTGTACGCCGGAGCCCGGTGGGCATTCCCGGCATATTTCTGCCGATTGTGCCAGTTATTTTTTTCAACCCCCGAATTTGGGCATCCTTCGCGCCGCCTCCCGGTCCCGCAAAAAGCAGGATGCAGCCTCCCCGATGCCCAAATTCTGGGACTCCGTTAAAACTGGCACAACTGGTATTTCTATGTATTTCCATGTATTTCCCTATTTCGGCCTGGGTATTTACAGGGTTTTCCGCAGTCATGTCAGGAAGATGGTTTTGCTTGTAAAAGTAAGCGTTCGGGTCTCGTATCCGGCGGTTTCTCTACTTCTTTTTTTTGCGCACAATTATACTGACGCACGCTTGGTTTTTGCTTTACAAAAACCAGCGAGGTCAGTATATGCTGACCCGGCCGGTTCTGTGGCCGACAAAACCAGCCGTGCGTCAGTATAGAATCTCCTGAGTAGAAAAAGCCATCCAGGCAAAGTCGTAGACGTTGTGGTACGCCTTTCCCTGCCTATTGGCATATATGCCGGTGATGTAATCAAAATTGAACCCCATTTTGGCGAGTTCCAGCCGTGCGATCGTCATTTTGTTTCGCTTTTCCCCCATGATGGTTTGCAGGATTTCCCGGTTTCGGCGGCAGGCAAAGGCTTCAACCATTTCATTGTTTTCCAGCCTTTGCCTGGCCGCCGAAATGCAGATCGACAGCTTATTTTTGATCACTACTTGGGCAAAAAGCTTTTACTTTTGGCAAGCATTGTTTAGCTTTGGAGGGGTTGAAATCATTGAGGATATACACGCAATAGCGACTATGCAAAAGGCGCAATGCGG
>JAGFJD010000002.1 GCA_024102975.1 Phaeodactylibacter sp.
TAACCCAAACCACGCCATGCTCTCCCCCAGAACAAAACGAAACCTCTCCCGCATCCTCCCCTTCGGCATCATCTGGCTGCTGTCCGGCTGGGTATTCCTGATTGTGGAATACGCGGCCGCCGGCGGGCCGGATGGCTTTCCATCCACGGTTATCCGGTTGGACTTTAAGATTTTCATGTTCTCCAGCCTGGCGCTGGCCGCCGTCGGGCTGTTCGTCGGCGTTGTCGAAATAGCCTACCTCAATGACCGCCTCGCCAGAAAGAGCTTCACGAAAAAAATCCTCTACAAGCTGCTGTTTTACACCCTGGCCCTGTCTGTTATCATCCTGATCACCTATCCGGCCGCCGCCAGCATGGACTTCCACACCAGCATTTTCGACCGCCGGGTCTGGGACAAGTACTTCCGGTTCCTGACCAGCGTGACCCACCTGAGCACGATGGTGCAGCTGGGCGTAGCCCTGGGCGCCTCCCTTTTTTATGCGGAGATCAGCGAAAACATCGGACATGGCGTGTTGCTCAATTTCTTCACCGGCAAATACCACCAGCCCACCGAGGAAGAGCGGATATTCATGTTCCTGGACATGAAATCCTCCACCACCATCGCCGAGCAGCTCGGCCACATCCGTTATTTCGAACTGCTCCGGGAGTACTACGCCGACCTGTCCGGCCCCGTCGTCGATTACCGGGGAGAGGTGTACCAGTACGTCGGCGACGAGATCGTCCTGTCCTGGCCCTACGAAGCCGGCATCCAGGGCAACAACTGCATCCGGTGCTTCTTCGCCATGCGGGAGGCCCTCCGCCGGCAATCGGGCCGGTACCGGGAAAAATTCGGCGTGGCGCCGACGTTCAAGGCAGGCCTGCACTATGGGAAAGTCACCACCGGCGAAATCGGGGTCCTTAAAAAGGAGATCATCTTCACCGGCGACGTGCTCAACGCCACCGCCCGGATACAGGGGCTGTGCAATGCCTATAACGTAGACTTGCTGCTTTCGGGCGACCTGGTCCGGGCGCTGGGCCCCGGCGCTGAATTTGAGGCCCGGCCGCTGGGGCAGAGCGAACTGCGGGGAAGAAAGGAAGGGGTGGAGTTGTTTACGATAAAGACACTCCGGGACTTCTTCTGACGCAGGGCTGGAGTAATCTGGACTTTGGACGTGCCACTGTCGGAAGGCGGAAGGGGGGTATAAATGGGCGTCCAGCCCCTGTTTTTCCGACTTCCTATTTCCCACTTCACCCTGCGGCCGTCCAAAGTCCAGGCAGGATAGAATCCCGTCTAATAATATTCGTAATCCGTCACCTCCGACGTCCCCCCGCCGGCAATGTACCGCCGCACCGGCAGCGTACCGCCAAACCCGAAGTCATAGCGGATGGTATACAGCAGGTTCGCGCCGTTCTCCTCCATGCGGAAGGTGCCCGGCAGGTGGCGCTGCATAACTACCCCCGGGATGGCTTCGGCCATCGGGAAGGGATTGGCCGTATAGATGTAGGCGCCATACGTGCGGGTGGAGTGCAGCACGGGTTCTTCGGAGTTGGACTGCTTTGTGTACGTCAGCTGTTTGGTGATATTGCCGTTGTTATCGTACTCGTACACAAAGTTGAAATCCTGCAGGTACTCCCCGGAAGGCTGGCGGTGGTACTCCACCTGAGCGCTCAGGCGGCCAAAACCATTGTATTCGTATTCGCTATAACCGACCCTGACACCATTGGAGAAGGTTTCCGACCGGACGATCCTGCCGTTTTCCTGAATAAACAGCTCTTCCCGGCCGGGATAGTAGATCGCCTTTTCGATCATTCCGTTGTCGGCGTACTGATAGGTGGTCGTCCCCTGGGAAAGGGCAGGCGTTTCCTTTTCCCAGTGTTTTTTGACAATCCGCCCCGCCTCGTCGTACTCGTAGGTTTCCTTGAAGCGCCAGCCGCCGCCGATGGATTCCCAGGATTTCGGGCGGCCACTGCCCAGCACTTCGCCGGGCAGGCTCAGCTGATAGGACAACTGCGTCCCTTTGACGATGCCACCGTCGGTGGCCGTGATGACAAAGGTGACGGTTTTGTCGCCGTCCCAGGAGGCGCTGAAAACGGGCCTGACGGCAAAACTTACGGCGGCAGCGCCTGCCTGGACGTCCAGTTCGAGCTTGCCGTTGCCGTTCAGGGCGGGCTCGGTGGCGATCCGCTCTTCGAAGGCGGCGCCGCTCAGTTCAAGGGCTACTTTGCCGGCGGCGGGCAGCAGTTCGGAAAACACAATGGTGATGTCGATACCTGCCGCCTGGTTGCGGCTCAGGCTGCCGCTGGTTGGGGAAAAATTGGCCCGGGCCGGGCCGGCCGGAGACTCGTCGTCCACAATAGTGGCGATCAGGGTCTTTCTGGCACCAGCCTCAAAGCCTTCGGTGACGTCCGTGATCTCAAAGGCGATAGTCCTGTCCTCGTCCTCCACGGCATTGTCTACCGGGCGAAGAGTAAAGCTGGCCGATTGCGCCCCTTTGGCCACCGGAATTTCCAGCAGGCCGCCTTCAACGGCCGGCGTGGTTTGGAAGGAAGCCGGAAGGTCGGCCGCCACTTCGATGGTAATGGTTCCGGCGCGGGAAGCCGCCTTGTTGAACAGGATTTTAACCTCCTTCGCGCCTCCGTTCTCGGCCATGTTCGCGTCGGGGCCGAACTGGACGACTACCGGAGAGGTTCCGGAGGGCGGGGGCGTTTCGATTTCGTCTTTCTGACAGGCGAAAATGCCAGCTATAACCAGCAGGCCGAGCGCCATTTTCAGGATTTTACTCATTGGAAAAGGTTTGTGAAATGAATTGTGGGTGATTTTTAAAAACAACGGTAAGACAGTGATGAGAGGAAGGAGGTGGCAGGGGGTAAGTCAATTTTTTAACAGGCTTTATATTTTTCGCCTGCGTACTTTTATCTGGTGAGCGAAAACCGATTCTCCGAAATCTTTATCCTCTGTGATTAAAATATTTTTTTGGCTTTTGGCAAGTTCAATGATTTTGTCGTCATCCATTCCTGGTTCCAATTCCAGTATCCATTCGACAGATAAACCAATTTTTCTAATTTGCCGGACAATATTCCCATTTAACCCTTCATCTGCCAGAACCGATAAACTCATTAAAAAACGTCCCTTTCCAGCCCTGGCAGCAGATAGGCAGGGATAAATACGCCCAGCAAATTCACGGATCTCCCAACTCCTCCAACTCCCCGATCTGCTGCAAATACTCAAAGGTCTTCTTCGCTTCCTCTTCATCCACTACGCTGATGGCAACGCCCACATGGACGAGCACGTAATCCCCCACCTGCGCCTCCGGCACCATGGTGAGGTCGACGTCTTTCTGTATCCCCCCGAAGGAGACTTTGGCGACGCGGAAGTATTCGTCCAATGCAGTGGGTATGGCGGTTATTTTTCCGGGAATGGCAAGGCACATGACTTTTCTAATTTATGGTTCGCTTGTAGTGTTATTTGTTTATTCCAAAACGGGGGGAGTTGAGGGTGTAAAGGTGTAAGCGTGTAAAAGTGTAAAAGAGGCGGCCAGATACTTTCCTCGGCTCTCCGAGTAACCCACACGTTTACACATTTACACATTTACACATTTACACATTTACACATTTACACATTTACACATTTACACGCTGCCTCAGCCACTCATACCAGGCCTCCATCCCCTCCCCGCTCGTAGCCGACAGCTCGATAAACTCCAGGTGGTGGTTGACGCGCCGGGCGTACTCTTTGGTTTTTTCCACATCGAACTGCACGTAGGGCAGCAGGTCGACCTTGTTGATGATGCAGAGGTGAGAGGAGTGGAACATGTCCGGGTACTTGATCGGTTTGTCGTCGCCTTCGGTAACGGAGATGATGACCACGCGGGCCGCCTCGCCGAGGTCGAAGAGGGAGGGGCAGACCAGGTTGCCGACGTTCTCGATGAAGAGCAGGCTGTCGTCCGCCGGCCGCAGCTTTTTCAGGGCTTTGTTGACCATATCGGAATCGAGGTGGCAGCCTTTGCCGGTGTTGATCTGCACCACGGGCGCGCCGGTGGCGGCGATGCGGTCGGCGTCGTTGCTCGTCTGCTGGTCGCCTTCGATGACGTAACAGGAGAATGTGCCGCCGAGGTCCCGGAGGGTCCGTTCCAGGAGGCTGGTTTTGCCCGAGCCGGGCGAGCTGACGAGGTTGAGCGCCAGGATATTTTTGGCTTCCAGGAAACCGCGGTTGCGCTCAGCCAGCAGGTTGTTCTGCTGCAGGATGTCCTGCTCCAGCTCTACCACGGTCTTGCCGTGGCTGTGCCCGTGCTCGTGCTCATGGTGGCTGTGGTGATGGTGGTGATGCCCATCGTGGCCATGGGCGTGCGAATGATGATGGTGGCCATGATCGTGCCCATGGTGATGATGCCCATGGCCATGGCTGTGTTCATGGGTGTGATGATGGTGTTCGTGGCCGTGTTCCTCTTCCCCGATCAGGGTGATGGTGACGGCGTCCGACGGTTGGTTGCATCCACAGGTGCTGCACATGATAAATTGGTTTTGCGGTTTTATGGTTTTGTGTTTTTGTGGCCCGCTATTCCGTTTCCAGGGTCATTGTTTTGATCCGCAGTTCTTTCCCCTGCAGCAGGTCGCTGAAATATTCCCCGCACAGCGGGCAGGGTTCAAACAATTGCTGTATGTCATATTCGTTGCCGCAGCCGGCGCATTTCGCCCTGGCCTGAATATAGCGGATGTGGCGCCCGGCCCCGTCGAGGACCGTATCCGGCACGGCAGCCTCCCAGGCGAACTCCAGCGCTTCGGGCTCGATGCCGGCCAGGGTGCCGACTTCGAGAGTGATGGCCTCCACACGGGCGGCGCCGTGTTTTTCCACCTGCTCCCGGGCGGCATCTACAATACTCATGACGATGGAGAGTTCATGCATGGCTGGCGGTTTGAGTTGGTAGTTCTTGTGTAAAAGTGTAAGTGTGTAAGTGCACACTGCTGGACATTTGCCGGGGCGTGTAAAAGTGAATCCACCTGCGCTGGAGCTTCGGTGGACGAAGAGTGTGTAAAGGGGTAAAAGAACGCGGGTTCCCAGCCATTTACACGTTTACACCTTTACACGTTTACACTTTTACACCTTTACACTTTTACACATTCCTCCCCGCTCCGCTCCTTTTCCGGTAAACGAGCAATGCTACCGACGCCACCACAGCCAGCGCGATGGGTATAGCGTGGCCCGGAGAGCTCAGGTAGTGCGCGAACTCATGGCCGTGGAAAAAGCCGTGGCCGTCGTGGGCCTGGGCGATCAGCGGGAGGCTCAGCAGAGCCGTCGGGAGGAAAAGGGCTTTACGGGACATTTTGCTATTGTTTTAAGGAATGATAAAATACCACAGGATCAAAATTAGAAGCCCTGGGCCGGCAAACAAGTGATAAAAGTCACACTGAAGTGCTGATATATGTCATAAGATAGATACTTGCGATGATTTTTCTTTACAGCTAAGTTGTCAAATAATATTCGGCGATGCCGGATAGTCATAAAATCAAACCTTAGCAGCCATGACGCCTTCAAGCAATCGACCCACCTACTACGAAGAACTGCGCCAGAAAGGCTACTCCCGCCGCGATTTCATGAAGTTTTGTACCACTATTGCCGCCTACATGGGCCTTCAGGCCTCCGGAGCGGCGCAGGTGGCTGAAGCGCTGAAATCCAACCCGCGGGTACCGGTCATCTGGATGCACTTTCAGGAGTGCACCTGCTGCAGTGAATCCTTCATCCGTTCCTCTCATCCCATTGTGGCGGATGTCATCCTCGACAAAATATCGCTGGACTACACAGAGACGCTGATGGCTGCTTCCGGCCATCAGGCGGAGGCAGCGATGCACAAAACGATGGAAGAATTCCCCGGCGAGTACGTGCTGTGTGTGGAAGGGTCGGTGCCGGTGTACGAAGACGGCGTCTATTGCTGCATTGGCGGCCGTTCGGCGGTGGACATCCTCCAGGAGACGGCCGCCGGCGCCAAGGCCATCATCGGCTGGGGCAGCTGCGCCTGCAACGGCTGCGTCCAGGCGGCCAAGCCCAACCCGACTGGCGCCACGCCCATCCACAAGCTGGTGAAGGGCAAGCCTATTATTAAGGTGCCGGGCTGCCCGCCCATCGGCGAGGTGATGGCCGGCGTGCTGGTCCACCTGGTCACTTTCGGCCGCATCCCCGAGCTGGACCGCATCGGCCGCCCGAAGGCGTTCTATTCCAAACGCGTACACGACACCTGCTACCGCCGCCCGTTCTACGACGCCGGCCTGTTCGTGGAGAGCTTCGACGACGAAAATGCACAGAAGGGCTACTGCCTCTATAAGGTAGGCTGTCGGGGGCCGATGACTTACAACGCCTGCGGGGTCACCAAGTGGAACAACGGCGTCAGCTTCCCCATCCAGTCCGGCCACGGCTGTATCGGCTGCAGCGAAGAGAACTTCTGGGACAACGGGCCGTTCTACCGCCGCCTGACCAACTTCCCGGGCTTCGGCATCGAGAGCAACGCCGACAAGATCGGCGCCGTGGCTGCCGGCGTTACCGTCGCTGGCCTTGCCGCCCACGCCATCGGCACCAACCTTCGCAAGAAGAAGCTCATCGACGGGCTGATCGCCGAAGGCAAAGAATCTGACCAAGCATTATCCTAAGCCTTAAATCGCACTTGGCAGGTTTCGGAAACCTGCCAAGTCTCTATCCAAAAAAAATAATCATGAGCAACAGAATAGTCGTCGACCCCGTCACCAGGATAGAAGGCCACCTGCGCATCGAAGCGGAGATTCAGGATGGCAAGCTGGTGGACGCATACAGCTCGGGCACCATGGTCCGCCTTCTCGAAAGAATCCTCCAGGGCAGGGATCCCCGCGATGCCTGGGCCTTCGTGGGCCGGGTGTGCGGCGTGTGTACTACGGTGCACTCCCTGGCCTCCTGCCGCTCAGTAGAGGATGCCCTGGGCATCGTCATCCCGCCCAATGCCGAGATCGTGCGCAACCTGATGTACTGCGCGCAATACATGCACGACCACGTGGTGCATTTCTACCACCTGCACGCTCTCGACTGGGTGGATGTGGTCAACGCCCTGCAGGCCGACCCGAAGGCCACCTCCGAACTCGCCCAGAGCATTTCCAACTGGCCGAAGAGTTCGCCGGGTTATTTCTCCGACCTGCAGAAACGGGTAAAAGGTTTTGTGGAAAGCGGCCAACTGGGCATCTTCACCAATGGCTACTGGGGCCACCCCGCTTATAAGCTGCCGCCGGAAGTCAACCTGATCGGCCTGGCCCACTACCTGGAAGCCCTCGAATGGCAGAAGGAAATGGTCAAGGTGCACGCCATCTTCGGCGGCAAGAACCCACACCCGAACTATCTGGTGGGCGGCATGGCCTGCTCCATCGGCCTCGACGATGTGAGCGCCATCAATGCCGAGCGCCTCGCTTATGTCGGCCGCCTCTTCGAAGAAGGCAAGCGCTTCGTCGAACAGGTCTACATCCCCGACCTGCTGGCCATTGCTTCCTTCTACAAGGACTGGGGCGCCATCGGCGGCGGGCTGGGCAACTATCTGGTCTACGGCGACCTGCCCACCAACGGATACAACGACCCGTCGAGCTTCCTCATCCCCTCCGGCGCCATCCTGAATAAAGACATCAGCCAGGTCTACGACGTCGACCTGCGCGAGGATGCCCAGGTCCAGGAGTTCATCAGCCGCTCGTGGTATGAATACTCCGACGGCGACAACGTCGGCCTGCACCCCTGGAAAGGAGAAACCAACGTCAAATACACCGGGCCCAAACCGCCCTACGAGCACCTCAATGTGGAAGAAAAATACAGCTACCTGAAAACCCCGCGCTGGAAAGGCAACGCCATGGAGGTCGGCCCGCTGGCCAGGATGCTGGTGGGCTACGCCCGCGGCCGCGAAGATTTCAAGGAAGTGGTCGACAGCGCCCTGGCCAAGCTGGACGTGCCGGTCACCGCCCTGTTCTCCACCCTGGGGCGCACCGCCGCCCGCGGCCTGGAGACCCAGCTTGTCGTCAACTGGGCCATGGACTTCTATGAGCAGCTGCTGACGAACATACGCAACGGCGACACCCGCATGGCGGACACTTCGAAGTTCAACCCCGAACGATGGGAAGCCTCCGCCCAGGGCGTAGGCCACACCGAAGCGCCGCGCGGTGCCCTGGCTCACTGGTGCGTGATCAAGGACCAGAAACTGGAGAACTACCAGTTGGTCGTGCCCACCACCTGGAACGCCTCGCCCCGCGACCCGGAAGGCAAGCCGTCGGCCTATGAGTCGTCTCTGATGGACAATACGCCCATCGCCGACCCGGAACAGCCGCTGGAAATCCTGCGCACGGTGCACTCCTTCGACCCATGCCTGGCCTGCGCCGTGCATGTGTATGATGAGGAGGGCAAGCAGGTCAGCAGGGTGAAGGTGCTTTAATCACTATTCGCTGATAGCTATTCGCGGTTCGCCGCCGGCACCGTTGCCAACCGCGAATGGCGAATAGCTATCAGCGAGTAGCCAAACTTTAATCTGGAAACCACAATAACATGGCTACACAAAACCTCCGCCGCGTATTCGTTTGGGAGTTGCCCGTCCGGTTTTACCACTGGGTCAATGCCTTATGTATAGTCGTGCTGTGCGTGACGGGTTACATCATTGCCCGCCCGCCGGCATTCCAGCAGGGAGCGGAAGCCTCCTTTGCCTATTGGTTCGGTATCAACCGCTTCCTTCACTTTGCCTTCTCCTATATCTTCCTCTTTAATTTCATTGCCAGGCTCTACTGGGGCTTTGTCGGCAACCGCTACGCCGACTGGAAGAACTTCATCCCCACCAACCGGAAATTCTTTGAGGAAATGTGGGAAGTGATCAAGATCGACATCCTGCTGCAAAAAGACAAGGAGCACCTGTCTATCGGCCACAACGCCCTGGCCGGCTTCGTTTACTTCTTTGTCTTCATCGCTTTTGCCATTCAATGCCTCACTGGCTTCGGCCTGTATGCCGCAATGAGCGACTGGTGGCTGCCCAACCTCTTTTCCTGGGTACCTGGCCTGTTCGGCGGCGATTTCGACCTCCGGCAAATCCACCATGCCACCATGTGGTTCTTCATCATCTTCTCCATCATCCATGTCTACCTGGTATTCTACCACGATTATGTGGAAGGCCGGGGCGAGACTTCCTCCATCATCGGCGGATGGAAATTCATCGAAGAGGAGGCCTTCATCCGGGAAATGGAAGAAGAGAAAAAGGAAGAACAGGAAGAACTGGAAGACCTGAAACGCAAAGCATTAGAGAAGAAACAGAAAGCGAAAGCCTGATTCGAAGTCGGAAGTGGGAAGTCGGAAAGCGGAAGGGCTTTCCGGCTTCCTACTTGCTGCAAGCCGCTCGAAGTCGCTCGTCGAAGCCTCCAGGCTTCGACGCTAAACTCAACGCTAACAACCATCACCATGCCAACCAACACCCAACATCCCAACCTCCTCATCCTCGGCATCGGCAACCTGCTGATGGGCGATGAAGGCGTAGGCGTCCACCTGGCGCAGCGCCTGGCCGGAAAGGACTTCCCTCCCGGAGTAGATGTCCTGGATGGCGGCACGGGCGGCTTCCACCTGATGGACTACTTCACATCCTACCCCCGTGTCATCCTCATCGACGCCACCCTCGACGGGCACCCGCCCGGGACGATCCGCCTGCTGGAACCCCGCTTCTCCTCTGAGTTTCCCCGATCCATGAGCACCCACGACATCGGCCTGCGCGACCTCCTGGAAGGCCTGCAGGTGATGGGGCGGATGCCCAAAGTGTACCTCTTTGCCGTTTCCATAGTGGAATTGCAGGAGATGCACATCGGCCTGTCGCCAGAGGTGGAGGGGGTGATGGGGGCGTTGATGGAGCAGGTTGAGGGGCTGGCAGGGCGGTTGGCGTTGCGTCGAAGCCTGGGGACTTCGACGAGCGGCTTCGGCGAGATCCATTCAGGGGTTGTGCAATAAGTGTATAAAGACAGGATTAACAAGATTTTCAGGATATGTACACCTTTGTGGCGCAAGCCACTACATCTTGTAAATCTTGTTAATCCTGTCTACTTTTGACCTTTTTTCACAACCCCTCTCCAGTTGCACAAAAACTTCAACGGATTTAATACACCACCAATTCTGTCTATTTTGGCCTTTTTCCACAACCCCGAGCTGCTTCGACGAGCATAAAAAACACTCATCCATAGGGGGGGGCACCGCCTTCCTGCATCTTCTACAAAATCACTCTCCTGCAGAAACACAATTCAATATTGCAAATAACCCCTGTAACCTGGGCCCAGTCCAACCCGTCCAACCCCCAGCCAACGCATAAAAAGCCCAAAGCCGCTCTCCAATAACCCCCTTTGGGCTTTTTATGCCAAACACTTTTCATCACCCGATAACACGACAATCTAATGTGGAAAAACTATCTGAACACCGCCATCCGCAACCTCTGGAAACAAAAGTACTACACCCTGATCAACGTCCTGGGCCTGGCCCTGGGGCTGGCCTGTTTCCTGTTCAGCCTCGCCTACGTGAAGGATGAGCTTAGCTACGACCGCTACCACGACAAGGCCGATCGCATCTACCGGGTCGATTTCAAAGGCACTGTCTTCGGGCAGGATTTCGACATGCCGGAAGTGGGCGACCCGCTGGGCCCGACGGTGCTCCGGGACTTTCCGGAGGTAGAACAACAGGTGCGCCTCCGCCGCCGGGGCAGCTTCCTGGTGCGGCATAAGGACAACAGCTACCGGGAGGAGGACGTGATCTTCGCCGACTCCACCTTCTTTGACGTCTTTTCCTTTCCCCTGCTCAAAGGGAATTCCAGAACCGTGCTGGCCGAGCCCAATACGCTGGTGATCACGCCGGACCTGGCGAGGAAATACTTCGGGGAACAGGACCCCATCGGGCAGACCCTCCTCCTCGACAATGAATATCCCTACCGCGTCGCCGGCCTGATGGAGGAGATGCCCTCTAACACCCATTTTTATTACGACATGATCGCCTCCCTGTCCTCCCTGGAGGAGAGCCGCATCAACCAGTGGGTGAGCAACAACTTCCATACCTACCTGGTGCTGCGGGAGGGCGCCGATCCGGCGGCATTGGAAGCCAAGCTGCCTACCCTCGTCGAAACCTACATCGCCAAACAGCTGGAACAGTTCCTGGGCATCACCCTGGATGACTTTTACAAGGCGGGGAATTCCGCCGGGTATTCCCTGTTCCCCCTGACGGAGATTCACCTGCATTCCAACAAGTTTGGCGAGCTGGCACCCAACAGCGACATCCGCTACGTCTACATCTTTTCCTTCATCGGGGCATTCATCCTGCTGCTGGCCTGCATCAACTTCATGAACCTGGCCACCGCCCGCTCCGGCCACCGGGCAAAGGAGGTAGGCCTGCGGAAAGTAGTCGGGGCGCAGCGGCGGCAGCTCATCGGGCAGTTCCTGAGCGAGTCGGTGCTGCTGAGCTTCATCGCCCTGCTGCTGGCCGTATTGATCATGCAACTGGCCCTACCGTACTTCAACCTCTTGTCCGGCAAACAGCTGAGCCTCTGGCAGGCCGACGCAGGATGGCTGTGGGCGGCCATGATGGGCTTGTCTCTCCTGGTTGGCGTGGCCGCAGGCAGCTATCCTGCTTTTTTCCTGTCGGCCTTCCGGCCGGTACATGTCCTCAAAGGTATTTTTACCAGGGGGCGCGGCGGCAGCATCTTCCGGAACGCCCTGGTGGCCTTCCAGTTTGCCATCACCATCGGCCTCATGGTAGGCGCGCTGGTCATCTACAAGCAACTGCAGTTCATTCAAAATAAAAAACTTGGCTTTGAAAAAGACCAGGTGCTGATCCTGAACGACGCCTACGCCCTGGGCAACAACGCCCTGCCGTTCAAGGAAGCGGTGCTTCAGCTGCCGGAGGTGAAAAACGCCTCCTTCTCCGGCTACCTGCCCACGCCCTCCGGGCGGAGCAGCACGAGCGTATTCCTGGGCCGGAGTTCCCGCCCGGAGAACACCCACGTCGTGCAGGTCTGGGATGTAGACCACGATTACGTCAAAACGCTGGGCATGGAGCTGGCCCAGGGCCGCGACTTTTCCCGGGACCATCCCTCCGATTCCAGCGCCGTCATCCTCAACGAGGCGGCCGTGAAAATCTTCGGGCTGGACAATCCCCTCGGCCAGGAGATCAGCCGCCTGGACGGCGACCAGGCCGAGGACCTGCTCACCTACCAGGTGATCGGCATAGTGAAGGATTTCCACTTCGCCAGCCTGCGCGACAAGATCGAGCCGCTCATGTTATTCCTGGGCGACGGGACCGGGCACCTCGCCATCAAGATAGAAACCGGGGATATTCCCGCCCTGGCCGCTTCTCTCCGCCGCGAATGGGACCGCTTCGCCCCCAACCAGCCCTTCGATTTTGACTTCATGGACGACGACTTCGACGCCATGTACGATTCCGAGGTGCGCATCGGGCGCATCGTCACCCTGTTCACCTTCCTGGCCATCTTCATCGCCTGCCTGGGCCTGCTGGGCCTGGCTGCCTACACCGCCGAGCGACGCACCAAGGAGATCGGCGTCCGGAAGGTGCTGGGCGCGCCGGCGCCGGCCTTGTTCCTGCTGCTGGCCAGAGAGTTCACGCGGTGGGTGGCGGTGGCCAGCCTCATCGCCCTGCCCCTGTCGTACCTGGCCATGCAAAGCTGGCTGCGGGGCTTCGAATACCGGGTGCAGGTAGATGCCGGCACGCTGATCCTGGCCGCCCTGGCCGCCCTGCTGGCCGCTCTGCTGACGGTGAGCTACCATGCCCTGATGGCGGTGCGGAGAAACCCGGTGGAGGCGCTGAAGTATGAGTAGTGGAAATGGGTGGAAATGGGTGGAAATGGGTGGAAATACGTGGAAATGGGTAGAAATGCCCGAAAATATAGTGCCTGTTGAGGCATTTCATTTTTAGGCATTGCGGTATTGCGGCTAAAGATATGCGGTTTAGCCGGCAACCAGCGACGGGCAACTATAATACTGCGCAGCAACAGGTTTTCCTGACACTTTGTGTGCGGGAAAACCTGTTGCTGCGCAGGATCATACCGGCAAACCACATCCGGATGCCCGCCCGCCATGTTTTAATTACAGAAAAAACCATGAGACTCTCCTATCGTATCAACTGGATTTTCAGCGATGCTTTGGGGATATTTCTCGGCATCGCCGCCGCAGGAGGCATCCTGTCACTGGAAAGCCAACTGCTCGGGCAAAGGATACAAAAAGGAATCGCGCCCCCTGTCAATCCTGTCTGCTTTCGGTCTTTTTGCACAACCCGGTGGAAGGATTAGTGCCGAAAGCCCTACTCTCCGATCACCTTGCCGTCGACCACCAGCCGGCTGTTCTTACCTACGGCATAAGGGGTTTCCGTCCTCTGGATCGCCACTTTGGTCAGCGAAACGCAGGCTTCGTGGTGGCCGCTCTGTTCCTGCTCCAGGCGGATGCCGGTACGGTTTTCCAGGAGCTGGGCATCAGAAAGGGCGATTTTTGAACGGTTTCCGCTGCTGACGCCCGTCGCGGCGCCGCGGATGTCTATCCAGCGGGCCGTCACTTCCGCATTTTCATCGGCCCTGATGCCGTCGCCGCCCACCCGGCCCATATATATGTCGGACAGTTCCACTTCGGCACCGGCGAGCTTGATGCCGGCCTTGCCGACGTTCTGGAAGGTGACGTTGCGGGCTGTGCCGCTGCTGTAATACGCCTCAAAGGCATCGGCATGGACATCCGCAAACCGGCTTTTCTCCAGGGAGAAGGCAGCCCGGATGATACTCAGGTAGCCGTCGCCCTGCTGGTTGCCGGCAAAGGAGCAGGCATAAAAAGTCACCGGCGATTCATAAAACGTAACGGCACCGCCCCACTGGCGGCCCTCCGCTTCCGGGCTGGATAGTTGCTCGAAGTGGGTGTAGGACAGGCTGGAGCGCTCCCCGGCGCCAATGACCGCCAGCCCCTGGCCGGTAGCGTCCGAAGAGCGGATCACGACCGGCGCTTCTTCCCGTCCCCGGCTGAATACCGGAGCGTAGCTGATGATCCGGGCACCTTCTGCCAGGTCGATCCGCGCGCCGGCTTCCAGCCGCAGGCGCTTGCCGGCAGGAATGACGAGGTCCTCGTCCAGCGTCCAGGTGCCGGCGGGAACGGACAGTACGGTGCCGCCTTCCAGTTCCCGGATGAAGGGAAAGGAAGCATAGTTGGCAGTTTTGCCCGTCAGCGCAGCGGGAGGAGACAGGGCATACGTTTCTGCCGCCGGCAGGACGGCCACGACCTTTTCTCCGGGTTCCAGCCCCAGAAAATTGTAATGCGCTTTCAGGCCCTGCATAAGGTCGTCCGTCCAGGCGAGGTTCTCCGGAATGTTGAAGCGGTAGAGGCGTATGGCCTCACTGCCCTCTCTGGCGCGGGAATCGATAACCACCGGTTCCTCCGGATAGAAGAAGGCACCGCCGGCGCTGAGATAGGCCACTTCCAGAGGCAGCGCCTGCTGGTTTTCCAGCTGAACGCTCACCTGGCCGTCCTCTTTCCGGTAAAAACGGGCCAGGAGTGCCTGCTTTTCCGGGTTCAGCACGCCGCGCATGTATGCCTGGTTGGCGTAAAGCTCATCTCCGGGAAACTTATAGAACGGAAGGGTCAGGTATACCTTGTGGAGGGCGGCATTGAGCGCGCCCTCGTTCCGGGAAAAGAAATTATCCAGAAATTCGCGCCGGGCAACGATATTGGCCTGGCGGATATAGTGCCGCCGGAACGCTTCATTCCTGGATATCATGCCGATGATGACCTCCTGCTCCAGCCAGTAGTGGCGGGTGTTGATGTCGGGCTCTTCTATGAACATCTTCATGCTGCCCGGCTCGCGCTTGCTCAGGTCTTCGAACTCCCGGGCGATGGGCTCCGCCAGGCCGGTAACGGGGTTGAAGTAAAAGCGCAGGTTGATCTTGTTGAGCGGATGCCGGTTGTTCATGAGGTCTGTAATGACGAACAGCTTCGCCATTTTCTCCATGTCGAAGAAGTTTTCGGCAGGCAGGTCGCCGGCCGTCACGTCCTGCCACATCCTCCGGATCAGCAACAGCTGGTCGCGGGTGCTCCCGGAGGCCATCAAATTGCCTTCCTGGTAAGGATCCACGTGTTTATCCAGCTTGAAAATGATGCCTTCCCGCAGGCGGTTGTTTTCGACCAGATATTTGTCGAAGCGTTCCTCCATATAGAAAACCCCGCTGTATTTGCCGTTGATGGACACGTTGACGAAATCCACCCGCATGCCGATCAGGCCCATTTCCTCCTGCAGGCGGAAGGCCAGCCAGTCGGTCAGGTACCCCCGGGCGGTCGGCACCAGCATGGCGAAACGCTTCATGCCGGCAATGGTTTCCCCCCCTCTTACCTTTACTTCAAAAGACCATTTGTTGGGATTGCCGACATGGGTGCGGGAAACCATGCCCGTCAGGGCGATTTTCACGTTGTATGTCTTTCCGTTGTATGTCAGCTTGGCGGGGAAATCTTCCTCCTTAAAGGCCGGGTTGATGTATTTTTCCTGCATCGCTTTCTCCCTCAGGTACTGGATTCGCAGCAGGTGCTTGAACTTGATGTCGATCTGGATGTCGTCAATCTCCGCCATCTGTCCCTGGGCATACTTTTTCACAAAGGAGAAATCCAGCCTGGAAAGGTCTTTTAACACGGGCACGAAATGCTGAGTCTGGCCGGAAGTATACAGGTACCGCCCGTAGTTGAACACTCCCAGGAAGCATAGAGCGAAAACGGCGATGCCGATCGTCCCTGTTATCCACAAAGGCATTCCCTTCCGGGCGCGGATCACATCGCGGAGTTTCCGGGCGAATCGGGAGTCGTTTTTTATGCGTCTGACTTTCATGATCTTTGATTTGTATGGGCTGCCTTCGGGTAGCCCGTTGTAATTTATCTGACACTGGCTTTTCCAAATTCCGCACCGTAGAGGATTTTCTTCACGTCCTCCCGGTTGGCCTCGTACACCGCGCCGTCCAGAAGGAAGGCGGAATTGGTTTCGATGAGGTAAGGGATCTCTGCTCCTTCGATCTGCACTCCGTCCGCCTGTATGTATGCCGGGCCGTATTCCGACTTCTTCACGTAAATGGTGAAGCCGATGCGCGTATTGACGGATTTGGAATCGGATATGATCAGCTGGGAGCGGTCCTTGCTGGTGAAGGCGATCTCGGAGTCGGTGACGGTGATATGCTCTGCCGTCATTTTGCTGCCTTCCCCGGCGCTGAGGCCTTTGTCTCCGGCGCGGACGATGTTGACGTGGCTGACCCGGATATCGCTTCCGGAGACGTCGATGCCGTCGTTGCCGACGTCTACGAAGGTGGTGTTGGCCACCGTGCCGGTGCAGAAGTCGCAGTCGAAGGCGTCGGCGTTGATGTCCTTGAACAGGGTGTTGTCCATGGTGAAGTCGGCGCGGATGACGTTGAGGAAGTCGTCGCCGTCCTGGTTGCCGACGAAGGCTACGGCGTTGAAGTCCACCGGCGACTCGTAGAAGACGACGGCGCCGGTTACCCCCCAGCCCTTTTCTTTCGAGCGGTTCAGGTATCTGAAGGTGGTGTATTCCAGCGAGGAGCGCTCGCCGGCCCGGATGACGAGCCATCCCT
>JAGFJD010000004.1 GCA_024102975.1 Phaeodactylibacter sp.
TACGCCTTCGTCGGTTTGGCTGTTGCAGTTGTCGTCGATGCCGTTGCAGGCTTCGGCGGCGCCGGGGTGGATGGCGGCGTTGGCGTCGTTGCAGTCGCCGGAAGTTGGGGTGAGTTCGGCGGCAGTGTACTGGCTAGCCGGGCGGGTCGCGGCTCCGTGTGAGGTGCCGTCGCCGTACCCGTCGCCGTCGGCGTCGCGGTGCCAGGTTTGTCCGGGGAACTCCTTGGCGTCGTTGTCGTTGCAGTCGGTGTTGTCGGCCACGTAACCGGCCGGGGCGGAGCAGGCCTGGGTAGAGCTGCCGGGGTCGCCGAACCCGTCGTTGTCGTTGTCGGCGTAGAAGGTGGATTGTACGCCTTCGTCGGTTTGGCTGTTGCAGTTGTCGTCGATGCCGTTGCAGGCTTCGGCGGCGCCGGGGTGGATGGCGGCGTTGGCGTCGTTGCAGTCGCCGGAAGTTTGGGTGAGTTCGGCGGCAGTGTAATGGTTAGCCGGGCGGGTGCAGGCTACCTGTGAGGTGCCGTCGCCGTACCCGTCGCCGTCGGCGTCGCGGTGCCAGGTTTGTCCGGGGAATTCCCTGGCGTCGTTGTCGTTGCAGTCGGTATTGTTGGCCACGTAGCCGTTCGGGATGGAGCAAGCCTGGGTAGTATTGCCGGGATCGCCGAAGCCGTCGTTGTCGTTGTCTGCATAGAAGGTTGACTGGCCGGATACATTACTGTCGGCATCATCTACCAGGTTGTCACAGTCGTTGTCTATGCCGTCGCAGGTTTCCGCAGCGCCGGGATGGATATTGGGGTTTGTGTCATCACAATCTACGTTGCTGCAGAAGCCGTCGCCGTCGGCATCTACCGAAGTAATGCTGGCGTTGTTGTCATCGCAGTCGATGTCCGCGCAGATACCGTCGCCGTCGGCATCGCCGATGCCGGTGCAGGCGGTAGGCGTGCCGGCGCAGTTGCAGTTGGCGTCGACTACATCATTGATGGTCGTGTTATCGCCGTCATTGCAGGGGTCGCCGATATCGGCGGACAAGCTGGGGCAGTCGGGATCGTCCACGCTGAAGCTGACGCACAGCTGGGGCGCTTTATCGGGGCCGCCTTCATAGGAGTCGGCCACCCGGAGGCCAATGCCATCGATGGTGATGGCGATGGAGCTGTTGGCCGTAAAGCCGGGGCGGTCGACGATTTCCTGGATGATGGAGGAAATGTCCGGCGTGCGCTGGGCAGGGCCGGCGTCGCCGACGTTGGTCCAGTCCGGCGGGTTCCACGCGATGGTGTTGGACGTGCGGGGGCGGCCGCTGGCGTCGAAGGTGACGCCGCCCACGAAGGTAGGCGCGTCGTCGCTGTCGTGGCCGTAGATCGTCAGGTTGCAGGGGTTTATGACGGTAGTTTCGTCGGCGGTAAACTGAATGTAGGCATTGTCGATGGTCGCGCCCGGGGTGATATTCAGCCCGGTAAAACGCAGGCCTATCGTGACGAGGCCGTTAGGGCCGTCGTCGACGATCTCCAGGTCGACACTGGATTCGTTGACATGGCCATTGGACCGTTCCTCGACGTCATCTGTGCCGAGGTTGACCCGGACGCAGACGGATGCCTGGCCGGTAACGCCACCGCCGCAGCTGCAGTCTGCCTGAATGGTCTCCCCGGAGGTGGTGGGGATGCCGTCGTCGCAGGCAGCGCCGGGATAGCCGGTATTGTTGGGGTCGTTATCGTCGCAGTCGACGTCGGCGCAGATGCCGTCGCCATCCGCGTCGCCGATTCCGGTGCAGGCCGTGGGAGTGCCGACGCAGTTGCAGTTGGCGTCATAGGTGTCGTTGATGGTTGTATTGTCGCCGTCATCGCAGGGGTCGCCGGCGATGGAGGTGGCATTGGGGTCGTTGTCGTTACAATCGATATCGGAACAGATGCCGTCGCCGTCGTTGTCGCCGATGCCATCGCAGGTATTGAACGTGCCGGTGCAGTTGCAGTTGGCATCGTACATATCGTTGATGGTGGCCAGGTTGCCATCGTCGCAGGCATCGCCGGGCTGGTGGGTGACGTCAGGGTCGAGATCATCGCAATCCACGTCGGCGCAGATGCCGTCGCCGTCGTCGTCGCCAATGCCGGTACAGGCGGTGGCGGTGCCGGCGCATTCGCAGTTGGCGTTGACCATGTCATTGAGTGTGGTGTTGTCGCCGTCGTCGCAGGGCGAACCGATGTTGGCCAGCAAATTTGGGCAATCGTAATTGATGGGCGCCGTGGACCACTCGATGCAGAGTTCGGGGGCCAGGTCGGGGGAGCTGGCGCCGTCGAAGGATTCCGCTACGCGCGCGCCCTCGCCTTCGAAAATAATAGCGATAGAACTGACCGACGAAAAACCGGGCCGGTTGACGATTTCCTGGATGACTGTGGCGATGTTGGGCGTTTGCTGTGCCGCGCCCCGGTCGCCCTTGGCGAGCCAGTTGGACGGCGTCCAGCTGACAGATGCGCTGGTTTTCGGCAGGTTGCTGACGTTGTCGTCTGAGTCATTGAACGTGTTAGGGTTATCGGCATCCACGCCGGATATGGACAGGTTGCAGGGGTTGAGGTTGGTCTCTTCATCCACAGTAAACTGAATGTAGGCGTTGGCGATATTGGCGCCCTGAGGGATGTTGAGATTATTGAAGCGCAGGCCGACGACCTGGTCCCGGGTGCCGTCGCGTATGAGTTCGAGGTCGCCGTTGGTCAGGTCGGCACTGCCGTTGTCGAGCCTTTGTTCGACGTCGTCGGAGCTGTTGTCGATATGGACACAGACGGTGACCGGCCCGACGGTGAACTCTACGGGGTCGGACTGGGTGACGTTGTCATCATCATCCAGGGCGGTGGCGGTAATGGTGTAGGTGCCCTCGTCCGGGATGTTATAATTGACGGAGTAAGGTGCCTGATTGTCTGTGCCGATAGAAATGTTGTTGACAAAGAACTCTACCTGGGTGACCGAGCCGTCGCTGTCGGAAGCGTCGGCGGTGATGGTGATCGATTGGGTGGAGGTATAGTTAAAGCCGTTGGCCGGAGACGTGACGGATACGGTGGGCGGCGAGCCCGTGGCCACATTCTTGACGATGGAAAAATAATCGTCGATGTTGCCGTTGTCGCGTATGAACTTGATGTCCATCTGGCCGCCGGTGACTTCCATGTACATGGAGCCATAGTCGGCCTGAGAGTGGTACATGACGGGGTGCGGGTCGGTTATGGAGCCGGTTTTTTTGCCGGCGGAGCCGGTAACCAGGTATACGGTTCCCTGGCCCAGTGTGTTCTGGGTGTAGGCGCCGTCGCCGTTCGGGCGGCCGTCGCCGAGGTCGATGCCCATGGTTGCGGGATTCCAGGTATTCTGCAGGCCGTAGTGGCCGTGGATGAGGTAGGAGCGCTGCCAGTTGTGGGAGTGGCCGACGAGGACGAGGTCCACGTTATGGCTTTCCAGGATGGGCAGGATATTTTCCCTCATTTTTCTTTCCTTGGAGTTGGTGTCGGATTCACCGCTTTTGGAGTAGGGGGGGTGGTGCCAGTAGGCGACGATCCAGTCCTGGTCGGTATTGCTGAGGTCGTTTTCGAGCCAGACGAGCTGGGGGTCGCCGGGGTTGCGGCCGCTGTCGTCGGAATCCAGGACGACGAAGTGGATGTTGCCGTAGTCGAAGGAGTAGTAGGCCTCGGTGCCGGAGGGCACGCCGCCGGCTTCTCCGTTGCGGGGCATGGTGAATATATCGTAGTAGGGGCCCGACTCGGTCGGGCTGTCGGCCGTGACGGTCTCGTGGTTGCCGATGGCCGGCCACATGACCGTATTGATGAGGCGGTCTTCGTACATATTCTCGAAGAAGGCGGCCTGAAATTCGGCGTCGGTGCCGTCATCATAGGCATTGTCGCCCAGGAGCAGTATCATGTCGATGTGCTGAGAGCCGTTGAAGTTGTAGAACGCGTCGCGCACGGACCGCTGGTTGTTGTCTCCGGTGCCGCAGTCTCCCAGCACCCAGGTCCGGATGGTCTGCACCGTTCCGGGATTGGGGGAGGTTTTAAAATAGTGGTTGGCGGAAGGCTGCGTGAGCTGGCCGGAGGAATTGCCCACGGCGTAGTAGTACACCGTATTGGGCGCCAGGCCGGTAATTTTCACTTCGTGGTCAGTATAGCTGCCGTTAACGGTTGCTGTGAAGGGCAGGTTAGTGGGAGAAGGGCCGTACCACACCTTGCTGGAGGTGGAGGTGTTGGTCCGCCATTTTATGTTCATGCTGTTGGGAGTGCCCAATTGGAGATAAGGCCCCCTTGTAATAGTTTGTGCATGTGATAGTACCCCAATAAACAGAAGCACACATACGCTGATCGCTGTGTAAACATTTTTTCTCATTAGGTCGTCGTTTTGGATACAAGTAGTCGTCTTAGTCGTCTTAAATTACCAATAATATATACGAAAATAGTATTTGAAATTGCAAAAGTAAAGGCAAACCCAAAGTTTTTGGGTGTATATTTCAATCTGGCTTTAAACAGGCAGTAGCGTTGGGCAGTGTCTGTGACTTAATATGAAGGGTAATGCTATATATATTTTCCGAAAAATCGGGCGAATCAGGGAAATACGAGCAGCAAATATAACCATTTTCACCGAACAGGGTTCGTAAAGAAGGCTATTTATTGACATTCTAACTTTTTTTTAATATAAAAAAAGAGGCAAAGGAAGTCCTTTGCCTCTTTTCAGCTGTCAGGCCGGGCATTATTCCAACCCGGTATTTTGTGTTTACTTCAAATAAGAATGCTGGGCCTCGAAGGTTTCCATGCCGTTGCCCGAGATGGTGTTTTCGAAAATTCGGCTCAGGCGTGCGGAGACGAGTTCCGGGGTGAAGTGTTCGCGGGCATAAGTAGCGTTGTAGGCGCCGGTTTTTTTGAGGAAACCGGGGTCGGACAGCAGCCTGTCCATCTGCCTTTCCAGGTCGTCGGTATCCGCCTGGCGGACGTACAGGCCCATTTTCTCCGGCTGGAAGAAGTCCTTGATGCCTCCGACGTCGGTCGTTATGACCGACAGGCCGCTGGCCATTGCCTCCAGCAGGGAGTTGGGCATGCCTTCGCCGTGGTAAGAGGCCAGCAGGTAAATGTCGGCGTCGTACAAGGCGCGGGCCTTTTGCTCGCCGCTGATCCACCCCAGGAAATTCACGTTGCGGATGCCCTTGTCGGCCACATACTGCTTTGCCGGTTCCAGCTCTCCCCCGACGCCTGCAATATTCAGGACAGTGTTCGGATATTTCGACTGTACGCGCTGAAAACTGTCGATGGTTTCGTAGACCCCCTTCACTTTTTCCACGCGGGCCAGGAAAAGCATGACGGTTTCCGCTCCTTCCGGCCGGGTCGGCCGGGCATTGGACGCATTGGCGTCGAAATTGTGAATAAAATTGTCTACTACGGTGGTTTCCAGGTAGGTAGGCTTGTCAAAACCGTACTCCCGGAGCCTGTCCTCGAACTCGCGGGCCAGGGAGATCATAGCGTCGGCCCTGCCGAAGGTGCGCCGGAAAAAGGGCAGTATCCTTCCAACCACTTTCTTCTCGAAATCCCAGTTCCAGCCCCGCCAGAACACGACGAATTTCGTCCCGGCCCAGTAACAGAGCAGGGCGAAAATGCTGTCCCGAAAGAAAGATTTCGGGTTGAGCGAAGGGTTGAGCAGCACCAGGTCGTATTCTTCCCGCTTCAACTGGCCGTAGAACTGACGGTAATCCCGGATCATCCGGGCCACGGTAGACCACTTCGACTCCTTTTTGCCCTGGGCGCCGTAGAAGAAGAAGGACACTTCGTCCCTGAAGTGAGGCCTGACCGCTGTGTAATATGTTTGTTTCCCTCCGGGTGTGGATAAGTTGGGGGCATGAATCAGTACTTTTCTTTTCATGAGATTTTGATTTTTCCGGGGGGGTGTTCTATAGGTTTAGTAGTTTTGTCAGAAAGCTTTGTTGGATTCCCCGTCCAACCGGTCGATCAGTTGCACGAGTTCTTCCGATACTTCTTCGATGGCTTCTTCGATGGCTTCTTCCACTACGCCTTCTCCCGTCGGCGCATTTGCCGGCACTTTTTTGTCAATGCCTACCAGCATGGATAATCCAAGGACGGTAACCGCCATGGCCGCTGCAATCTGCTTTCTCTGCGGAGGCCAAACCAGGAAGCCGTAAAGGGCCGGCGCCAGCCGGGGCCTGGCAGGCACGGGTGCCTTGATTTTTCTTCCGGCTGCCACTTCTTCAAAAATGCTTTCCAGCCTTTCGGCCACCAGCTCCGGACGGAAGCGCTCCTGGGCATACCAGGTATTGAAGGCTTTCGTGCTTTCGAGCAGTTCGGGGTTGGAAAGCAGCTCATCCAGTTGCCTTTCCAGGTCGTCGGTATCTGCCGGGCGCACAAACAGGCCCATTTTCCGGGGCTGGAAGAAATCCTTGATGCCACCCGCATCCGTAGTTACCACCGACAGGCCGCAGGCCATCGCTTCCAGCAGAGAGCAAGGCATGCCTTCGCCGTGGTAGGAGGCCAGCAGGAAAATATCGGAACCATAAAGAAGCCGGGCCTTTTGCTCGCCGGTGACCCATCCCAGGAAATGAGCATTGCGGATGCCCTTTTCAGCGACGTATTGTTTTGCCGTTTCCAGTTCGCTGCCTGTGCCGGCTACGTTCAGCACAATATTCGGGTGCCTGCCCTGGAGCCTGTGGAAACTGTCGATGGTTTCGTAAATGCCTTTCACTTTCTCGACCCGGGAGAGGAAAAGCAGGACGGAAACGGCTTCCTCTTCCTGTGTATCCGCAAGTACCTCGCCGTAATCGAAGATGAAATCATCCACTACCGTCGTTTCCAGGAAAACGGGCTTATGGTAACCATATTCCCGGATTTTGTCCTGAAATTCCCGGGCCAGGACGATCATCCCGCCTGCCCGGCCAAAGGTGGCCCGGAAAAAGGGGACTATCCTGCTGACAACCTTTTTTTCAAATTCCCATTGCCAGCCGTGCCAGAAAACGACGAATTCTGCCTTCAGCCAAAAGCAGATCAGCGCGAAAAGGCTGTCGCGAAAGAAAGATTTCAGGTTGAGCGAAGGGTTGAGCAGCACAACGTCGAACCGCTCTTCCTTCAGCCGACGGTAAAACTGCCGGTAGTCCTGCATCAACCGCCCTAACGTCGACAGCTTCGACTCCCTCTGGCCCTGAGCGCCGTAAAAAAAGAAGGACACTTCGTCCTGAAAATGGCCCTTTACCGCTGCGTAGTAGGTTTGTTTGCCTCCGGGGGTGGAGAGGTTGGGAGCGTGGATCAGCACTTTTCTTTTCATGAGATTTTGATTTTTCCGGGGGGCGGTGGTTGTCGGTTGCTTGTTGATCGTTGTCAGGGTGAAACACATAACTACTGGACATTTTTTGGACACAGAGTGCGCCGAGAAGACACAGAGATGCACAGAGGCTTGATCATCAATAGAAACTCCGTGTAGGCTGCCATTCTAACGGTGGACAACCGCTGGGCCCGTACATCCCCGACCCTTCGGGTACGGGGCAGGCTGTACACAAACCGGGCAACTTTTGTCCAACCTCAGATGGATACCCTCCGCGTATTCTGTCTTCAAAACCATTTTGTCCAGTAGTGTGGTCAGGGCGGAACGATCAACAATCAACTAACAACTAATGGCTCCGCCCTGCCCTCACCAGCAAATCCCTTCGTAATTGCCGTTGCTTACGCCGTCCTTGATCTTCACCAGGTCGATGAAGGTCTTGTCCGGGTAACGGGTATTGATGCAGTCGAACTCCGGCTCTTTGTGGGAGATGACGACCACCTCGGAATTGGCGACCACCTCGTCCAGCTGGTCGGAGATCAGCTCCGACAGGTGGGGGATGTGCTGGTCGATATATGCTTTGTTGGTGCCGGTCAGCTTGGAAATATTGACGTTCTTGTCGTAAATGCTCAGCGTGTAGCCTTTGCCCAGCAGCTTCTCCGCCAGGTCGACCACAGGGCTGTAGCGCAGGTCGTCCGTTCCCTTTTTGAAGCTCAGCCCCAGAATGCCGACCTTTTTCACGCCTTTGTCCATGACCATTTTATAGGCCATTTCCTTCTGGTTCTCGTTGGAATCGAGCACGGCGTTCAGCACCGGGCTGTTGAGGTAGAAGTCGTGGGCCAGCGTGCGCAGGGCCTTGAGGTCTTTGGGCAGGCAGGAGCCGCCGAAAGCAAAACCCGGCTTGAGGTAGTAAGAAGACAGGTTGAGCTGGTGGTCCATGCAGAACAGGTTCATCAGCTGATGGGAGTCGATGCCCAACTGTTTGCAGATATTGCCCACCTCGTTGGCGAAGGAGACCTTCAGCGCGTGGAAGGAGTTGTTGACGTACTTGATCAGCTCTGCCACTTCGATCTGCGTTTCTTCCACCGGCGCGTCGATGCCGCGGTAGACCTCCTTCATGATCCGGCCCGCCTTCGGGTTGTCGGTGCCAATGACGGTGACCGGCGGGTTGTAATAATCTTTCACTGCCGTGCCTTCCCGCAGGAATTCGGGGTTGGACACCACGGCAAAGCCTTCGTTGCGCTTCTTTCCGGAAGCCTCGGCGAGGATTTGGCCCACCTTCTCGTTGGTGCCCGGAAGCACGGTGCTGCGGATGGCCACGATGTGCAGGGTGTCTTTTTCCTTCAGCACTTCCCCGATCTGACGGGCTGTCTCGTAGATGGCCGTCAGGTTGAGGTGCCCGTTGTTGGAAGAAGGGGTGCCCACGCAGATGATGGAAACGTCGGTTTCCAGTACGGCCTGCCGGTAGTCGGTGGTGGCTGAAATCCGGCCTTCTTTCCAGTTTTCTTCGATCAGGCCGCCGATGTCTTTCTCGATGATGGTAGGCTTGCCCTGGTTGATCAGTTCGGCCTTGGCAGGCATGACGTCCACCCCGATCACCCGGTGGCCGTTGTTGGACAAGCAACCTACGCTGACGCAGCCCACATAGCCCAAACCGAAAATTGAAATGTTCATAGTCCTATACTTTATTGCTTTAGTAGTGATTATTTCCTAGTTCGAGGATTGCTCAACCTTCGCCAGGATGAGCTTGGTGACGTCGTCCCACTCTTCGTAGAGCTGCTTGCGGAAGGCTTCCTGAGCCTGGAAGGCCAGCTCGCCCCCCCGGATTTTTTTCAGGTTGGGGACTATCTCTTCGGGCTCCAGCTTCATCAGCATGTTTTTGTTGATGAGGATGACGTTGGCGGGCATGTCCCGGTTGCCGGCGTAAATGCTGGGCACGCCGAGCATGGCGCCTTCGCGGGCCATGCTGTCTCCGGAAGAAATCACGATCTGGCTGAAGTACATCAGCGAATGGATATCCGCCACCGGCTCTTCCAGGATGAGCCACTCCGCCGGGTAACGGCCTTTGTTTTCCTTGTTTTCCAGGGAGAGGACGACTTTCCAGTCTTTGGGGAAATCCCGGGAAATGGACAGGATGATGTCTTCCTGTTGCGACAGGTAGTTAGAGGTCTTGGTCGATACCTCCCGGATGAAGATGTATTTCCTGGCTTCCAGGCCGTAGGGCGCCAGCGCTTCCGGGTTGGGCCGGAAATAGGCCGGCGACAGGTAGGCCCACTCTTTGAGGGCGTTGAAGACCTTTACCCCCTGGTACTTCGGCCCGAAGGGAGGCAGGTAGACCTCGTCGGCCGAAAATTTCAGGAAGGGCCATACGAACCTGCGGGGGTCGTCGTTGAACGCGATATTGGGAATGCCTTTCAGCCTGCCGATGAAGTTGGCCTGATAGTGGGCCGTCAGGATGAATTTATACTGATTCCTGCCGATGAGCCGGAACAGGCTGTAAATCCGGGGAATGATGATCTTGAAGACCATGGACCACATGCCGTTGTTGTGCTTGTAGTCACCCAGGCAGGTGACGCGGTAGCCCGGCAGCTCGTGCTGCACGACCGGGAAGAGCTTGCCCCGGTTCACGCAAAATACTTCTACTTCTTCCGGCTTGAAATTCAGGATGGCGTTCTTGAAGAAGTTAAACTGGGGCAGGTGGTAAATGTCTATGAGTACCTTTTTCATGAGATTATTTGTTTTGGGGTTCAATGATGGTGGTTAATTGAAAACTTCCGTCCTTTTCCAGGCGGCTGTAGATGGTCGTCGTGGGTTCCTTCTGGAGGAAGGAGGGGGAGTGCCATCCGAGGATGGGGCTTTCGCTTCCCCGGATCAGCTGCGGCTGCAGGCTGTCGTCCAGGCGGAGTTTTACCGTCCGGCCCTGTGGGTGCGAAAGGATGAACGTATTGCCCGGCCCGCGCTCTGCCCGGATTTCCGGATGGAGGTGGAACGGGATTTCGTATACGTGGCGGCCGTCGGCCTCCAGGTAGTCCCTGATGATGATGATGTCGTCGCCTTTCCGGTATTCGTATTCCCGGGTGTGGGTGACGCCCAGGCGGGCGTATCCGCTGTGGCTGCCTTTGACTACGGTCTTTTCCTCGTCGTCGTCGAAGGCAGCCAGCACCGGCTGGTAGTGGTCCACCCACAGGCAGGGGCCCGCATTGGCGGCCTGGTCCTGCTCGTCTACCCGTATGGTGTTGTGCGCCAGGGTGCCTTTGAAGTAAGCCCGCCACTCGGGTTCGGAGTGGTAGGTATAAGTGCCCACATCCGCGATGTAGGGCAGGCCGTCGATGTCCAGAAAGAATGACAGGGCGTCGGCATGGCCGTGGGCGGCGATGGACAGGTACCCCAGGGGGGCGGTGTCAATATGGAGGTAGGTCTCCCGGCCCTGCCGGCCGTTCTTGATCAGGAAGTGCCCCTCCTCGGGGTAGAGCCGGCTTTCCGGCCGGGCCTCCCGCTCCGGCAGGTTGTCGTAGGCAGCCTTTCCCTCCGGCCCGAACAGGATTTCGTTTTTCAGGCCGAAGGCGCCGGCCTTGGCCTTCAGCTGCGGGTCCTGAAACAGGAAGGCGCCGGTGGCGAGCAGCGACCGGAAGTTGTTTTCCGCTTCTCCATGAGCGAGCACGAAGGTGTGGCCGTCGTCGTCATCGCCGTAGTACGGCACCCGCCCGGACTGCCCCATGAGGTGGTAGATATAATCGAAGATTTTTTGCATCATCTGCCGGTAAGCACCGGAAAAGGGGTGGCCCGTCCGCTGCCCGACGATGTAGGCGATGAGGAAGAAATCGGTGATGAACTGTATATATTCGGAGGCTTCCTCCCGGTTGATGCCGTTGGGGGAATGCTGGAGCTGTATCTCCCGCTCCAGTATTCGCCGGGCTTTGCGCACCCATTTTCCGGATTTCGGAAAATCCCAGTAGGCGCCGGCGATGAACAGCCCGCTGGCCTCGGCGATGAGGTGGTTGTTGGAGGAGCTGAACTTCGAAGGATGCTTGTCGGCATGCTGGCCGTGCAGGTAAATGAGCGGCAGCCAGAGCTCGTCAGTGAATTGCTTAAAGGCCTGGTCCGTTTGGCACCGTTCGGTGGCGTTCAGGATTTCCCAGCACAGGAACCAGGTAATGATGCGGAGGTTTACCTCTATATTGCTGTACCAGTTGACCCCCTGGAGGTAGGGGTTGGCCTCTTTCCAGCTCCGGACGATGTCCATGAACTGCTGCAGGTATTGTTGTTCGCCGGAATAGCGGTACTGCAGGCAGATATGGGTCAGGAACTGCAACCGGTTGACTTCCCAGGTTCCCTTTACGATGCCGTGTTGTTCGGTCCGGGTGTCGATGGAATAAGAATAGTCGAGGGGGAACCGGCCTCCGCTGACGACGTCCAGGTGCCAGTCGATGGGCTGGTCGATGCGCAGGGGCCGCCCGAAAATGGAGTATTCTCTGGTTTCGAACGGAGCGGTAAGCTCCGGGATGGACAGGATAGGGGAGGGGTACGCCGGCCGGGAGAGCTTCGGGAAGTACCCGACCTTCTGCCAGCGCTCATACTTCTTGCGCGCCGCCGTATTGAGGCGGTAGTTGATCTCCGGCAGGCTCATGGTCTTGAGCCGGTTGGCGTACCAGGCCAGTTTGTCGAGTTGTGCGCTACGGTTGCTCATAATGTTTTTGCTAGTCGCTTTCGCTTTTCTGATTCCTTCATTCCCTACACCATATCCTGGTATATTTCTATATATTGTTCTGTCATACGGGAAATAGCGAATTCGGTTTCAATTCTGCGCCTCCCATCTGCCCCCATTTGCCGGGCTTTTTCCGGATGGCCGAGTAACCAGCCGATCTTTTCTGCCAGCGCCTCCGGGCTGAGGGGCGCCACCAGGAAGCCCGTGCTGCCGTGGGCGACGATCTCCGGCGTACCGCCGCCATCGGTGGCCACTACCGGTTTCCCCATGGCCATGTACTCCATGATGGCGTTGGAAATGCCCTCGCCATGAACCAGAGAGTTGGTGGCCAGCACGCCGACGTCGAAGGACTGGATAATCGTTTCGACATCCCGCATCAATCCGGGCATCAGGATGCGGTCCCGGAAGCGGAAGGGAACCATATCGGCGCATGCCTGCCGGCGCGGCCCGTCGCCAATGGCGAGGAATGTTGCCTGCCGCCCCTGCTCCAGGAGCTGCATGGCGGCGCGGATGTAGGTGGGGTAGTCCTTGCGCTGGTCAAAGGAGCCTACCATGCCGACCACCTGCCCTTCGGCTATGCCCAGGCGGGCGCGCGCCGCTTCGGCAGCTGCTGCTTCCGGGATGCGTTTGAAGTCAAAACCGTTATAAATACACCGGCTCCTTCCGCCCGGTGCCCGGTAGGCCCGCAGGCCGGCCTCTGAATTGCCGACGACCAGGTCGGAAAAAGGGAAGGACAATTTTGCCCACAGGTATTTTTTGTTGGACAGGCCGATGTTCTTCGGCGCATTCGCCACAATGGCATTGATGAGCTTGATGCCCATCGCTTTGGCCGCCGGTATGGCGTACACGCTCGACATGTAGCCCCAGCTGTGGATAATGTCCGGGTTTTCCTTCCGGCACAGGCGGTACATGTGCAGGAACAGGCGGGGATCCTTGCTGAACGACCTGGACACGTTGTGCACCGGTATGCCGAGGTCATAAATCTCCTCATACTGGACCTTTCCGGATAAAATGGCCAACGCCGGCTCGTAATTGCCGGTGCGCAGCAGGCCCTTTAACAGTTCGACCATCCGGCGCTCCTTGCCGCCCCGGGGCAAACTGTCAATAAGGAACAGAACCTTTACAGGCTTTACGGTTTTTTTGACCATTTTCAGGCAAATTTTATTTTGAAAGCCAACTGGTACAACCGGCGGTTTAGGCCGGGGCTCAGTATTCGGATTAGGGCCGAAAGCATCCGGGCCCTGAAATCCGGCCGGGCTTCGAGCAGCAATGCCCGGTACTTCCTGACACCGGCTGCCTCCCCGGCGATCTGGAGGAAAAACATGCCGCGCAGGCACTTGCCGATGTATCGTTTTGTATTGTATTTCTTCAATGTCTCCAGGTAAAAGGGCTCGTTGAGCAGTTCGCGGTATACCCGGGCGCGGATGCCGGGGTCGGGCCGGCGGTTGGTTGCCGTTTCCGTGGCGCCGTGATCGGTATTCCACGTTTTCAGCGGCTTGTGGATGTAGTAGCGGTTGGCCACGGCGTCGATCTGGTACCAGAGGGTATCCTCGTGGCCGGGCAGGTTTTCGTTCATCCGTTTGTCGCCCAGCAGTTCCGTTCGGGTCAGCCCCCAGAAGTTGCCGCTCGCCTGGCCGGCGATCACCTCTATCGGCAGGTACTGGTCGCGGTCCAGTCCCCGGCCGGAGAGGCGGCCGGTAGCTGTATCGATGGCGTTGCAGGTGATGGCGTCGATGGTAGGGTCCACTTCCTCCGGCACCCGCATCATTACCTCGAACGTTTCCGGCGCCAGCCGGTCGTCGTCGCCGATGGAGCTGAACCACTCGCCCCGGATCAGGCCGAAAGCATAGTTGATGCCCCCTTTGAAGCCCCGGTTCTTTTCAAGATGAAACAGGCGTATCTGCTCGTGCCCCTCGTATTGTTTAAGCACTTCGGCAGTGTGGTCTTCACTGCCGTTGTTGACGATGATCAGTTCGAAATCCCGATAGGTCTGCCGCAGTACGCTCTCAATGGCAGTCCCCACCAGGTGAGCGCGGTTGTAGGTCAGGATGATCAGGCTGATCTTTGGCCGTCCAGTATCCATGAACACTGCATTGGCGAGGGTGGAACGGGGAGCGAAGGAGTGAGTGAATGAATGAGTGCCCGCCTTCGCCAAGGCTACGGCGGATGAAAAATGAGTGAATCATCCGGCATTCATCCTTCCGGACGGCGGAATTTCCTTCTGTCCAGAACTTCATTCATTCCACATACCCGAATTGAATGACTTTCTGCCCTTCGCCCGGCATTACCGGACAACGCCCTCATTGATTGAATGATTTTAAAATGATATGTGCCAGTAGCTGGCTAGCCTATTCCCTCTTTTTTACGCAGGCAGGCCCGGCAGGTTTCAAAAGTGGGGGGTTATTGTTCGCTGTTCGGTGTTCGGTGTTCGGTGTTCGGTGTTCGCGGTTCGCGGTTTGCTGTTCGGCATCCGGAGAACCCCCTCAACCCATGCGCATCAGGTTGAAATGTTAATGCAGCATTATATTGCCCTTTCAGGGCGCTGCCAACCACCTGGCGCCTGTTTCTAAGTTATGTTAGCCCTTCGGGCTGCTGGCTTACGCGGCCGCACACGTTAACACTTCACCCCCTCAACCCCCAAAACCTAAACCCCAAAACCTAACCCCCAAAACCTAACCCCCAAACCCCAACACCTAAACCCCAAAACCTAAAACCCAAACCCCAAACCCCTCACTTCGCCCAAATCCCCCGCGCCGTGTTGTTCAACAGCTTATTCACCTGGATCGGCGAAATGATAGCCAGCGGCACCATACATACGACGGTGCCCATCACGATGCCCACGGCACCCAGGTGCAGGTAGCTGGCGAAGAATATGCAAACTGGGATGTTCACGATAGCCGCGCCCACCCAGGTGACCATCTGCAGCCAGATTTTGCCTGTGCCGTTGATCACGATGTTGAACATATTGACCCAGTTGGTGATGGACACCGAAATGGCGACCGCCACGCTGAGCATGAAGGGGATCTGTACCTTGCCCTGCAGCCAGTAGTGATAGAAGATGGGCGAAACCGCAACCATCAGTATGGCGATCAAAACAGTGAAACCCCATATTTTCGTCACGCCGCGCATCGTCTTCCGCATCCATTTCACGTCGCCTTTTTTGTACGCCTCAATGTTGGCGCCCCAGAGCTGGTTGGTCAGGATGACGAACAGCATCAGGAAGATAGACAGGTATTTGTAGGAAGCCTGGAAATGGGTTACGCTTTCGAGGTTTACCAGGCCGGCAATCAGAAAGTTGTTGGTCTGGTGAATAATGATCATTGAAATCCGGATAAGGAAAAACTGAAAGCCCAGCGAGAACAAGGAGTGCACATGGGCCATCCGGGCAAGCCTGAGCTTTGGGCGGTACTTTTTGAACTTGCCGGAAAAGTAGAAGAAGCCGACAAACAGAGGGATGAAGGCAAAGGTAAACGTCTTGGCCGCTCCGAAAAGGATCAGTGACTCTTCGGTAGTGTAAGCGATAACTATAATGAGAACCAGGAACAGTACCTTGGTTATCGTGTTGAATGCCTGCACTGCGCCGGTTTGCTGAAAAGCATAAAATAACTGGAAAACCAGAGAGGAGACGAAGCGGATGGCAAAAGCGCCGAACATAAGCATCGCCAGGATCGCGATCTCCTGGTTGAGGCTGGCCTCTGCCTGCAGCCATTCGGCCCAGGGCAGGAACCAGCTCGCCGCAAAAAAGATGAGGGTGAATCCGGAAAATACGCTGCCGACAATGAAATAGGCAGTGCTGACATAACCTTGGGCCAGCTCGTCGTCCCCGTCGGCCACTGCTTCCCCGAACTTGTTGCGCAGCCCGTTCCCGATGCCGACATCCAGCTGGGAAAACCAGTCGATAATGGAGGTGAGCGTGAGAAAAATCCCGAACTTTTCGGGGCTCAGGTACGCCAGAGAGATGGGGAAATAAGCAAAACCGATCAGTACGCCGATGCCCTTGAGGAAAATGGCCATCAGCACGTTCTTCTTCGCTTTGATCGTCCTTTCGTGCCCTTTGGCAACGTATTTATTCCAGACTGCTTTGTAATTCATAGTGCTCATAGTAGTTCTTTGGGGGTCACATTTCGGGGGTATCCCCGTTTTGGCCTTGTTGTTCTTTTGGTGTATAGTATTGCAGCCAATATGTCTCCACTTCGCTTTCTTCGCGCGCGGCGACGCCTTCCCCGCCAATGCCGCTCAGGAACAGGTGGCTGAGGACGAATTCCGACCCCCGGAGGCTGACGCCGTGGCCGCCAATGCCGGTAAAGGAGGATTCATGGACGGAGCCGGTGCAGAAATCCGCGTCGATCGCGTTCCCGGTGATATTGCGAAACAGAGCCTGGCCGATATAGAGTTCGCCCTGGATGGCGCGGAGCGCCGCTTCTTCTCCATGGGTGTTGCTGAAAACGCAGTTGTCCGCCGAAACCGGCGATTTGTAAAACGTGAGGGCGCCGAAGGACAGCCCGCTTTCTTCGCGATAGCCGGAGATTTGGTCAAACGTCACATGCTCCAGGTTGGAATGCCCGTCTGCTCCCAGCAACAGCAGGCCCCTGCCGGTCCCGTCCGGGGAGTGGACCAGGATCGGTTGCTGCTCCGTGCCGGCGAAGGACACGGGCGACCGGCTGATGATCCGCGCCTGGTCGGACAGGCTGATCCGGGCGCCAGGGGCTACTACCAGGCGCTTCCCGGAAGGGATATACACATCCCGGCTGATGGCCCATTCGCCCGCCGGTATGGTGAGGATATTGCTGCCGGGGTCCTCGGCGATGAAGCCGAAGGAGGCATAGTTGGATTCGTTGCCTTCGCTGTACCGGCTCTGGGCAAACGAAGCCTCGCCGGCCCAGGCGCGCACCGGCGTGGATTTGGCGCCGGGCTCCAGCCCCAGCAGGTTGTAGCGGGCCGTCAGCTGCTCTGCCCAGGCATCATCCCAACGCAGGCCTTCCGGTATGGTGAAATCGAAAGAGAGGACCTCGCCTTTGGGCAACTTCGCTTTGGAGTCGAGCGCTACCGGCGCTTCCGGATAAAAGCGGATGGAGTCGCCCAGGGACAGGTAATCGACCTGCAGGGGCATGTACTGCTGATTTTGCAGATAGACCCTCAGCCTGCCACCATCCTTTTCCCTGAAATAGGCGGTGAGTTGTTCGCTTTCCGGGAAGAGGACAGAGCGCATGTACTTCTGGTTCCGGTACAGGTATTGAGCCGGGTGCTCGTAGAAGGGCCAGGTTCGGTACACCTTCTTCATCAGGGCATCGATCTTGGCCTCATTGCGCTGCAGCAACTGGTCGAGGAACTGCACCTGAGAGGCCTCGGCAGCTTCCTGTATGTAGTATTTCTTGAACTCGAGGTTGTCGTAGATCATCCGGATGAACGGCCGCCGCTCGAAGCGGAAGTGCCGGGTGGCCGGCCGGGGCTTCTCCAGGAACAGGGCGATGGGATCCTCTTCTTCGGCGTGCAGCTCTTCCCATTCGCGGGCGATGGGCTCTGCCAGCCCCGTGACCGGGTTGAAATAGTACCGCAGGTTCTGCCCGGCCAGCGGGTGCTTGTTGTCCATCAGGTCGCAGACGACAAACACCTGGGCCATCTTCCGCAGGTCAAACAGCTTGCCCGGCGGGAGCGTGCCCGCCATCACTTCCTGGTACATCCGCTTGAGCATCAGCAACTGATCACGGGTGGAGGCGCTTTCCATCAGCTTGCCCTCCTTGTAGGGTTCCAGGCCGTTTTCTATTTTGAAAATGATGCCTTCCCGCATGCTGTTGTTCTCGACCAGGTATTTCTCGAAGCGCTCTTCCAGGTAGTAAATCCCGGAAGATTTGCCGTTGAACGATACATTCACGAAGTCCACCCGCATGCCCATCAGCCCCTTGGCCTTCATCAGCTCGAAACCCAGCCAGTCGGTCAGGTAACCTCGGGTGGAGGGCAGCAGCATGGCAAAGCTCTTCATGCCCATAAAGGTGTCGTCTCCTTTGACTTTGACCTCAAAAGACCATTTTGCAGGGTTCCGGAGGTGAGACTTGGCCACCAGGCCGGTCAGCGCTATCTTTACGTTGATGGTTTTTCCTTTGTGTGTCAGCTTCGCCGGAAACTCCTCCGCCTTGTACTCCGGCAGGATGAAGCCTACCTTCAAAGACTGCTCCCGAAGGTACTGCAAACGCAGCATGTGCCTGAACTTGATGTCTATGGCCACCTCGTCGAGCTCGGCCAGGCTCCCCTTAACGTAGTTGCCCGCGAAGGAGAAGTCCATTTTCACCATCTTCTGCAACGCATTGTTGAAGTAGGTGGTGTGCCCCACTTCCTTCAGGTAAATCCCGTAACGGAACACCGAAAAGAGCAGGACGACAGCCACCACTGCAGCCCCCGAGCGCAACGCCCAGGTGGCGAGTGATCTGCGTTTCCTGAAAAAGTCGCGGGCACGGTCAGGAAAACGGGATATTTTTTTGTTGTCTTTTATTTTCATGATCAAGTAATCCCTTGATTATGGTCTGATAAATTGACTTGAAATAGAGTGGGGGGGGGGCACGGGGTCATGGTTCCATGGTTCCATGGTTCCATAGTTTCATGGTTCCATGGTTCTGTGGGTTTAGGGGAGGGGCGTAGATGCATGAAAATCAGAGGAACGAACAGGTTGTGTATAACCCATGCTGTGAGGCATTTCCGTCTGTTTCTCCATTTTCATGCATCTCTCTCCCATTTCCACGTATCTCCACGTATCTCCATGTATCTCCATGTATCTCCACTCCTTTCGAACCGGCCCTACCGCACGCTGGCCTTTCCAAACTCTGCTCCGTACAGGATTTTCTTCACGTCGTCCCGGTTGGCTTCGAACAAGGTGCCGTCCATCACGAATCCGGAGTTGGTCTCGATGAGGTAGGGGATTTCGGCCCCTTCGACCGTTACGCGGTCCGCCTGTATGTAGGCCGGGCCGAATTCCGACTTCTTCACGTAAATGGTGAAGCCGATGCGCGTATTGACGGATTTGGAATCGGATATGGTCAGCTGGGAGCGGTCCTTGCTGGTGAAGGCGATCTCGGAGTCGGTGACGGTGATATGCTCTGCCGTCATTTTGCTGCCTTCCCCGGCGCTGAGGCCCTTGTCGCCGGCGCGGACGATGTTGACGTGGCTGACCCGGATATCGCTTCCGGACACGTCGATGCCGTCGTTGCCGACGTCTACGAAGGTGGTGTTGGCCACCGTGCCGGTGCAGAAGTCGCAGTCGAAAGCGTCGGCGTTGATGTCCTTGAACAGGGTGTTGTCCATGGTGAAGTCGGCGCGGATGACGTTGAGGAAGTCGTCGCCGTCCTGGTTGCCGACGAAGGCCACGGCGTCGAAGTCTACCGGCGACTCGTAGAAGACGACGGCGCCGGTTACCCCCCAGCCCTTTTCTTTCGAGCGGTTCAGGTATCTGAAGGTGGTGTATTCCAGCGAGGAGCGCTCGCCGGCCCGGATGACGAGCCATCCCT
>JAGFJD010000005.1 GCA_024102975.1 Phaeodactylibacter sp.
ATTTTGGGTTCTCATGAGGCTCATTTTTGGCCTCATAGCAGCGCTACGAGGCCAAAAATAGCCGAAATGAGGTTCCAGAAGCAGCCATTTGCAGCCCAAATGACTACCTCCAAACAAGCTCTAAGGGCCGTCAGTCAGGCAGGCCACACTACTGGACATTTTTTGGACACAGAGTACGCCAGGAAGACACAGCGCCGCACAGAGGTTTGATTGTCAATGGAAATAACTTTGTGTACTCTGTGTTGGACTCGGTGCGCTCTGTGTCCAAAACCATTTTGTTCGTAGTGTGTCAGGCAACGACAAACAACCGGCAACTAACAACAACGGGAGTTCCTCCCCTGCTCACGTCCGGTCGTCGTCAAACTCTCCCCGGTCGCCCCGCTCGAACTTGTTGCGCAGGTTCACCGACAGGGAGATGTAGAAGATGCTGGAAGTGAGGCCATCATAGGGCCGGTTGGTAAATCCATCGACGCGTTCCGAATAATCGGGATTCAGGAAATCCAGGAGGTAGTACTTGAACTTCAGGTTGACGCCGCCCGGAAACTGGATGCCGCCGAAGACGGACGGGTTGAGCAGGTTGGTGCGGTCGCTGAACCATTCGTTGAATTTGTCCTCCTTATTGCCATTGACAAAGAGCTTTTCCTTGTAGTGGAACATCAGCTCGGCCTCGGCGCCGGCAAAAACGAAGGTGCGGCGGTTGAAATTGCCCAGCTTGAAAGCCAGCGGAACGCCCAGCGAGTAGGAGCGCCGCTTGATCTTCACGTCGTCATTATCGTCAAACAGGCCCTCATGCTCCTTAATCCGGATGCCGTCGTCTTCGGTGATCATGCCGACATTGCGCAGGGCGACGCCGGTGATCATGCCGAAGCTGTTGGTAAATTCAAAGTGCCAGTACTCTCCGATGTGGAGAAAGCCGGTGAAGCGCAGGTTGGAACTGATGCTGCCCCGGGGGTCTTCGATATCGGCAAAGGAAAAGATCAGTTCGCCGCCGGAGGTGGAGTAAATCTTCACTTCAGGCTGAGGCGCGGGGGTGAGTTCCGGTTCGTCCTGAGCATAGAGGAAAAGGCAGGAAACGAGGAAAAACAGAGTGAGTTGGTATTTCATGATAGGGTAGATTGATTTCAATGGCATGGCGGCAAATTACGCATTGCTGGCCGGGAGCGCAAGAGCTGCCGGGCCGGTTTTGCTTTAAAGTTATGTAAAAAAGAGCGCCGGATTAAGATTACGATAACAACTGGAAGGCCAGCAGGCTGCTCAGATAGGCCAGCCCTCCCATATAGCAGAATTGGACCAGCGGCCACTTCCAGCTTTTGGTTTCCCGGCGGACCACGGCCAGGGTGCTCATGCACTGCATGGCAAAAACGTAAAAAAGGAGCAGCGACAAGGAGGTAGCCAGGCCGTAGATGCGCTCGCCAGTGACTGGATTCCGTTCCTGCGCCATTTTATCCCGGACGGTGTATTCGTCGTCGACGCTGCCGATGCTGTAGATGGTGGCCATGGTACCTACGAAAACTTCCCGGGCGGCAAAGGAGGTGATCAGGGCGATGCCTATTTTCCAGTCAAAGCCCAGGGGTTGGATGGCCGGTTCGATCACCTTGCCCAGGTGGCCGGCGAAAGAAGCTTCGATCTTCCGGGCCGCTACCAGGTTGGCGGTTTCCGTTTCGCCGAGCTGGCGTTCCTGAGCCAGGGCAAGCGCTTCCTGCCTGGCTTCCTGCATGGCGGCAGGAGGGCCGTAGCTGGCCAGCAGCCAGAGCACCACGGAGATGCCCATGATGATGCGGCCGGCCTCCCAGACAAACGTCCGCACCTTTTCCCAAACCGTGAGCAGTACATTGCGCATGACCGGGGTGCGGTACTCGGGCAGTTCCAGCATCAGGAAGCTGCGTTCCTGGGTTTTCAGGACGAGCTTAAAAACCAGAGCGGAGGCCAACGCTGCCAGAATCCCCAACAGGTACAGGCCCATGAAGGCCAGGCCCTGCAGGTTGAACACGCCGGCCACGGCCTGGGACGGCACCACAAAGCCGATCAGGACGGTATAAACCGGAATGCGCGCCGAACAACTGATCAGCGGCGTCACCAGGATGGTGATCAGGCGTTCCTTCCAGTTCCCTATCGTCCGCGTGCTCATAATAGCCGGAATGGCACAGGCGCTGCTGGAGATCAGGGCCACGATGCTGCGCCCGTTAAGGCCGAAGGCCTGCATGAGGCGGTCGAAGAGGTAGGCTGCCCGGGCCATATATCCGACCTCTTCCAGCAGGGAGATCAAAAAGAAGAGGATGGCGATCTGGGGGATAAAAACGAGGATGCCGCCCAGGCCGGCGAGGATGCCGTCCGTCAGCAGGTCCGTAAACCAGCCTTCCGGCAGATGATCCCGCACCCATTCGCCGGAGACGGCAAAAAACTGCTCGATCAGGTCCATGGGATAAGCCGCCCAGGAAAAGATGGCCTGGAAGACAAGCAACATCAGGACAAAAAAAACAATGGGGCCGGCTACCCGGTGGGTCAGCAGGCTGTCGAGCCTCTCGGTAATGGAATTCGCGCCGGAGCGGCTGTGGCGCAACGCCCGCTGCGCCATCGGCGTAAATTTGTCGTAGCGCTGCATGGTCTCGTTGACCTGCGACCGCAACGGCTCAAAGCCATAGTTGGCAACCAGGTCGGCGATCAGCCTGCGCTGGGCGTCGGACAGAAACGGCAGCCATGCGTAATGGTGGGCCACGAGAAGGGACTGGTACAGGTTGGCGCCGGGAACCAGAGCGCTTACTGCCCGGGCGACCTGTGTTTCTTTCTGGGTAGGTTCATAAAATAGGCCCGGAGGCTGGTAGGCTTGTCCTTCGCTGAGGCGCTGCAGTTCGTATTTGAGCGCTTCTATGCCGTAACCGGTCCGGCCGCTGAGTTTAACGACCGGGATTTCCAACTGATCGGAAAGCACACGCTCGTCCACCTCCATTCCTTCCTTTTCTGCCACGTCGGCCATGTTGAGCGCCAGGATCACCGGCAGGCCCAGGTCCCGAAGTTGGGTCAGCAGCAAAAGGTGCTTCTCCAGCTTGGTCACGTCGGCGATGTAAACTGCCGCGTCGGGGTAATTCTCATCCGAAGGATTGGCAAGCGACTGGACGACGATGCGCTCATCAATGGAGGTGGGATAGAAACTGTAAGTGCCGGGAAAGTCGATCAGCTGAACGGTACGCGCATCGGGCAGGCGGATCAGGCCCAGCTTTTTGTCGACCGTTACGCCGGGAAAATTTCCGACTTTCTGCCGCAGGCCGGTCAGTTGGTTAAATACCGAGGATTTGCCGCAGTTGGGATTTCCCAGCAGGGCTACAGTGAAGGGTTGTGTGATTTGTTGGGTCGCCGGCGCCATCACTTCAATACCACACTTGAAGCTTCCTCAATCCGCAAAGCAATAAAGATATTATCCACTTTGACGTACCATCCCCCTCCGAAAGGCGCCCGGCGGATGAGCGCCACACGGCTGCCGGGAAGAATCCCCATGGACATGAGCTTGCCGCCGATACTGTCGTTGGTATAGTGAGAGACCACTCCTTCCTGTCCCGGCTTCGCTGCTGAAAGCTGCTTATCGTATGTGACTGTAGCTACCACGCTTATTTTGATTTAATCTAAATATTCGCTCAAATTTAACACCAAAATACCCCCCTTGGATATAAAAGCCGGTGATAAAAATCACCCAAATGCAAAAATTACCTAAGCCTCGTATTCTAATACCTAATTTTGGGTATTGCAATGGGGACAAAAATCATGGGAGGGCGCTCTCAGGCACAGCCAAAGAACGCCCTCCCATAAGTTTTGTCCCGCCCGGCATCGTTCCGGCCGCGATAAGTTGTACAATTCGGCTACCACCAATCCATCCCCGTCCTTGTGCCTCAGCCGGGTAAAATTCCTTCAATACCGCAACAAATCCCCGATCGCCCGCCCCACTTTTTCGATGGATGGGATCATCGTTTTCTCCAGCACTTCATTCAGCGGGATAGCCGGCATGTTTTCCGAACCGATGGTTCGAACCGGAGCGTCCAGGTATTCAAAGCAGTTCTCCTGGATGCGGGCCGCGATGCTTTGGGCGAGCGTATTATTGGTTGGTTCTTCGGTGACGACCAGTACGCGGCTGTGGCGGCGGGCGGCTTCGTACATGGCTGCCTCGTCGAGGGGATAAAGGGTTCGCAGGTCAATGATTTCTATCCTGCCCGGATATTCCCGGGCGGCATTGAGCGCCCAGTGCACGCCCATGCCGTAGGTGACGACCGCCATCGACCGGCCCTCTTCCACGGCTTCCGGGCTGGCGGCCAGGGCCACTCTGGCCTTGCCGAAAGGAATGACGTAATCTTCATCCGGCAGGATGGTCCGGGCGGCTTCCGTACCCTTCACTTTCGACCAGTACAGCCCTTTGTGTTCAAAAATAACCACCGGGTTGGGGTCGTAATAGGCCGATTTGAGCAGCCCCTTGAGGTCGGCGCCGGTACTCGGATAGGCGATCTTGATGCCCCGGATATTAGCCACCACGGATTCGACGCTGGTGGAGTGATAAGGCCCCCCGCTGCCGTAAGCGCCGATGGGCACCCGGATAACGCAGCTGACCGGCCATTTTCCGTTGGACAGGTAACAGGAGCGGCTCACCTCGGTGAACAATTGGTTGAGGCCGGGCCAGATGTAGTCGGCAAACTGTACTTCGACAATGGGCCTGAGGCCGGTGGCCGACATGCCCACCGTGCTGCCGATGATGAAGGCTTCCTGGATCGGGGTGTTGAAAACGCGCTCGTCGCCGAACTTTTTGGCGAGGGTGGCAGCTTCGCGGAACACGCCGCCAAGCCTTCCGCCGACATCCTGGCCGTACAGGAGGCATTCCTTGTGTTTGCGCATCAATTCCTCGACGGCAAAGAGGGCACTGTCGACCATAACATGCGGTTCGCCCCCTTCGGGTTCCCTTACGCCCTTTTCTTCCGTTATGGGAGTTGGCGCGAAGTCGTGCGTAAAAAGGTCTTCGGGCCGGGGATCTTCGGCACGGCGTGCATCCTCGAAATCTTTGCCGACGATTTGGCGCGCCTCTTCCTCGATATAAGCGAGTTCTTCTTCGGTGGCCACTTCATCGTCCAGCAACTGCCCTCTGAGGATGGGATAGGGGTCGCGCTGGCGGTGCTCCTCAAGGTCATCGCGGTACCACTCCTTTCGCACCCCCGAAGTATGGTGGTTGAGCAACGGCACTTTGGCATGCACCAGGAAGGGGCGCCGTTCTTTTCTCACGGTGCGGATCACTTCCTGCATGGTGAGGAAACATTCGTAGAAGTCGCTGCCATCAATGCTCACCGCTTCCAGGCCGTGGAACCCTCTGGCGTATTCGTCGGCGTTCTGGGCGCGGGTCTCTTCCGCATTGGCTGAAATATCCCATCCATTATCCTGGACCACATAGATAATGGGCAGTTGTTTCAGGGCGGCCATCTGGAAGGCCTCGGCCACTTCCCCTTCCGTCACAGAGGCATCGCCGAGAGAGCATACTGCCACCGGTTTTTTATCGGATCCGTTCTGGCCGATCGCCATCAGTTCTTTATATTGGAGGCCCATGGCCACGCCGGTTGTGGGGATGGCCTGCATGCCGGTAGCTGACGATTGATGCGGGATTTTGGGCTTGTCCGGATCCCGGAGGCTGGGGTGGGAATAATAGGTGCGCCCCCCGGAGAAGGGGTCGTCCCGCTTGGCCATGAGCTGAAGCATCAGATCGTAGGGGCGCATGCCGATGGCCAGCAGCATAGCGTCGTCGCGGTAGTAAGGCGCCAGAAAATCCTGGGGGAGCAACTGCAGGCCCACAGCCAGCTGGATGGCTTCATGGCCGCGGGAAGTAGCGTGGACGTATTTGGATGCAAATTTAAAATTGTCCTCATAAATCTCCGCCATGGCCTTGGCGGTGGCCATCAGGCGGAAGCCTTTCAAAAGCACCTCTTTGGAAATTCTCGTTTTGGCTTTGATCATGGTTTGGTTAGGTTTTAAAGCTCTTTCGGATTATTATGGCGACATCCTGTAATGGAAACAACCAGAAGAGGAACCCGGTTTGTTGGATCAACGATTTGATTCCTATTCGGACGGCGGCTCGGGCAGGGCGTTCAAATTGCTGACGTAACGTTTGCTGTTGTAAGGTTCGTTATGCTTCATGACGTTGAACATTTCAGCGGCGACGCACTGGGCGATCAGCAACCGGGCGTCGGCGTCGGAGTAGCCTTCCTTCTTCAGCCGCTCCAGCGTTTGGCGGGTTTCCGGAGGGGCGTCGCTGTCCAGTTGGTTGTCGACGATCTCCAGGAATTGCTGTTTCAGAATCTCATTGGGTTTCATAAGGCTTTTTATTTAAATTTTCCTGGTATCTTGAACCCAAGATGTCGAACTTATTTTTTGAGGGCGTTAACAGTGAAGTCCGACAGCACCAGCCTGCCGCTCATGGCTGCCCGTTCTTCCAGCAGGGCCCGCCAGTTTTCCGTGCCTTCCCAGAATACCTGCTTGAGCAGGCGCATGGCCTCCGGGTTGGAGGCCGCCAGTTTTTCCGACAGATGGGCGATGTAGGCGTCCATTTGTCCGGCCGTTTCGAATACTTCGTTGAACAACCCTTTTTCTTTTGCCCAGTGGGCGGTTTGCCATTCGGTGGCGTTGATGGCCAGGTGGGTCATGGCCGATTTGCCCATTTTACGCTCTACCGCCGGCCCCACCACAAAAGGGCCGATGCCAATGGCCAGCTCGCTGAGCTTGACGGAAGCCCATTTGGTGGCGATGCAATAATCTGTGGCGGCGCACAGGCCGACCCCCCCGCCTACTGCCTTGCCCTGTACGCGCCCGATGATGAACTTCGGGCACTCGCGCATGGCGTTGATGACGTTGGCAAACCCCATGAAGAACCGCTTGCCGGCTTCGACGTCCCGGATCGAGATCAGCTCGTCAAAACTGGCGCCGGCACAGAAGGTGCGGTCGCCTTCGCTCTTCAGGACGATGACTTTTACGGACGCTTCCCTCCCTGCTTCGGTTATGGCGCCGGCCAGCTGCCCCAGCAGGTTGCCGGGCAGGGAGTTGTGGGCGGGATGTTCGAAAGTGATCGTGGCAACGCCCCCCTCCACCCGGGTGCCCACCGAACCTAATTTGGTTTTATCCTGCATTGGACTGAAATTACGAATGAATGTTCGTTAGCAAAGATAAAGGTTTATTGGTAAACCTGACAAGTTTTCTCTGTGGAGCCCGCCGGGAACTTGTCAAGTTTGCCCGGCTGCCCATACTGCTGAACATTTTTGGGGCACAGAGTACGCCGACCTTCCTGCCGCGAGGCGCGGCCTTGCCCGCCTGCTGTGCCGCAGGCAGGCAGGCAGGCAGGGAAGACACAGAACCACACAGAGGCTTGATTATCAACAGAAAAACTTTGCGCACCTCTGTGTTTGACTCAGTGCGCTCTGTGTCCAAAACCATTTTGTCCAGTAGTGTGCCGGCTGGCCATTCAACAATCTAACAATTGGACGAATCCGGCCATGGCTTCACGCCTTCTTCTCCTTAATCAGCCCTCCGGTGATCATATTGAAAACAGCGAGAATGATGGCGAAGATGATAGCCCACAGCCAACCATCGACCGAAAAGCCGTCGAGCAGCCCGTCGACCAGCAGTACCATGGCACCGTTGATCACCAGCAGGAAAAGCCCCAGGGTGAGGATCGTTATGGGCAGGGTCAGGATGGTCAGAATGGGGCGGATGAGAAAGTTGACGATCCCCAGCAGCAGCGCTACCAGGATAGCTTCCATATAACCGGCCACAGCAACCCCGGACAGGATTTCTGCCGCCAGGTACACCAGCAGGCCGTTGACGAGAAGGGAGATGATAAATCGCATGTTATCTTATTTTGTTGTTCGAAAGCCTTTCCACCCATTTCTATTCATTTCCACGTATTTCCGTACATTTCTCCCTATCACATCATTCATACCTTCAGTTCGCCGGCTTTTTCCACCGCCTTCTGATCAGTCCCCTCCGGCCGATACCGTTCGATGTTCCGGATCATGCGGTTAAAGATAAAGAAATGGAACGGCAATACCATATACCAGTACAGGCGCCCCCCCAATCCGGAAGGGCGGAAGGTGGCTTTCTGCCTGAGCAAACTTTTGCCGTTTTCTTCTGCGATGTGAAATTCCAGCCAGGCCTCCCCGGGCAGTTTCATCTCGGCGTACAGCAGCAGGCGCTTTTCTTCCTCGTCGGCAACCAGCACCCGCCAGAAGTCCAGGGCGTCGCCGGGGGAAACCCGTTCGGGGTGCGTACGCCCCCGGCGCAGGCCGATGCCGCCCACCATCTTGTCAAGCAGGCCGCGAAGCTTCCAGAGGATATTGCCGTAATACCAGCCCCGCTCGCCGCCGATGGCCATCACGTTTTTCCAGGTTTGTTCCACGGAGTTGTTTTCGATCGCCACTTCCTTCCTGTCTTCAAAACAACCGTGCTCCGGCACTTCCATGTACTGGCTCAGGGAGCCCTTTTCCGAACTGGAAACCAGAGAATCCTTCCAACTGGAGACTACCATATTCTGCTGTATCTTGTCGAAGGCCAGGCAGACCGCTTCTTTATAGGGTATAGGCGACAGGCCCAGTTTTTGTGCCAGCCGGCCGTCCCGGCAGATCACGTCCACCTTCATGCTGTTCACCAGGTTGACCGCCAGCTCGTAGGTCGTGGAAGTGACGAAGTACAGCCAGTAGGAGGACAGGCGGGGCGTCATGACCGGCACCGTCAGGATGAAGCGCCTTAACCCCCGCACTTTGGCGTAGCCCTGCAGCATCTCCTTGTAGGTCAGCACTTCGCTGCAGCCGATGTCGAAGTTTTGGCTGTAGCAATCTTCCCGCAGGAGGATGCCCGTCAGGAACCGGATCACATCGCGGATGGCCACCGGCTGGCAGCGGGTGTTCAGCCACCGGGGGGCAACCATGACCGGCAGCTTCTCCACCAGGTCGCGGATGATCTCGAAGGAAGCGCTGCCCGAACCGATGATGATGCCGGCCCGCAGAGCGGTAAGGGGCACCTTGCTTTCGTTGAGGATTTCTTCGACCTGGAGCCGGGATTCCAGGTGGCTGGACAGTTCGTCGTTGTTCACGATACCGGTAAGGTAAACGACCTGCCGGCAGGAGGACTGTTCGACGTAGCAGCGGAAATTCCGGGCCGCTTTTTCCTCCAGCGGCTTGAAGTCGCCGATAGAAGCCGACATGGAATGGATGAGGTAGTAGGCCACGTCAAAGTCCAGAGGAGCTGAAGCAGTGTCGACTTCTTTCAGGAAATCTACTTCGAAAACGGTTACCCGGCCTTCCCAGCCTCGTTTCAGTTTGTAATTGGCGGCGTTGCGTACGCAACAGATGACCTCATGCCCTTCTTCGAGCAGGACGGGCAGGAGGCGTTTGCCGATGTATCCGGTGGCGCCGGTGAGCAGGATGCGCATGTGGTTGGTTTAGGGATAAAACGAAGGGAAGCCCTGAGTGTTCAAAGGCCTCACTCCGGTTACCCATCCGGAAAATATTCGTAAAAAATTCCGGACAGGACGTCATTGAACCCCCAGCCAATGTTCCAGGTGTCGTCTACAATTTGCCGACAGCGATCATAAAAATAGGAATGCAGTTTTTCTTTTTCGATGAGCTGCAACGCATCGCGGTAGGCGTTTTCGGCGGACGTATAAAAACTGTCGTCAATATCGCCAAAGTCATTGGTGAATTCCACAGCGCATTCTACCCGATAAAGGATGAGGTCCACGACGTCATAGGACACCACTGCTACTTTCTTAAAAGCGTTGATAATTTTTCGCAGTTCGGAAGCTTTAGGATTCTGCGGATAAGCGCTTCGGCTGGAATAAAACTGGCTGCGGATTTGCTTTTTGTAATCCGCCAATACCGCTTCCCGGTCGGCCTTGCCGCCAAATTCCATCTGGTAGTACTCCCGGACCTGCTCGATGCGGCTGAACAATTTGCTGACTTCCGCGATGAGTTCCTTTTTATCCAGATGCTGGAGATGGTTTTCGAGCTGTTTCTTAGTCAGTTTTTTTGCCATGAGCCGGTTTTAAGTATAAGGAATGAAGGAATGAGTTAATGAATATCCGGGGGCTTAGAGATTGCGGATCCGGGACCGGCGAACATTTCCATACATTTCCATACATTTATATATATCTCCATATATCCCCCTCAATTCTGCAGCTCCCACGCCCACACCATCTCCCCATCCCTTTTCATCAGGTAGCCGATTTTCTCTCCGCGCTCCACCCGGTACAGGTCGTATTCGCCGAACGGCTCGATGCGGTCGTATTCGGCCTCGATGAGCTTTTTCCCGTTTTTGTCGATCAGTCCGTAGAACCGCTGCGGGTTGGTGCCGATGTTGCCGTCGGGCTGCCTTTTCACAAAACCGTATTTGGGAGGAACGACCATAACCCCCCGTTTGTTGACGGCGCCGAAGCGCCTGCGTTCCGTTTGGGCATCAGCGGCGGGCTGTACGGCTGCGATGCCGGCCGCGAAGGGAGAGATGTGGTCGAAATACCGGCCGAAGAGGTTGTTGCCGGAGGCGTCGGCGTAGTAGTATTTCGAAGGAAACTCCTTTCTGCTGTTCCTCAAAAGTTCGGCCAGCTCGGGCGGCAGTCCTTCCTTCATCCCGAAGACGCCTTCGGAGTAAAACAGGGCCGTGTCGTTTTTCATATAAACGGGTTCGCCCTGCCGGTTGATGATCAGTTTACGGCCGCGCTGGGTAGCCAGGGTATAGCCGTTGAAAAAAGGCTGGGTGTGTTCGAAGGGGCCTTTTATGCGGAGCTCGTTGGCCGTGTCGACGAACACCCAGAATGGCTGGGCGGAAGGGCGGACGGCAACCAGCCCTTCCGAGACGGTATCTACCTCATGGTACTGAAACGGCACGACTATCCTGCCTTCCCGGCTGGCCAGGCCCCAGCGGCCGTTGCCGGCCTGCACAGCCGCAAAGCCATTGATGAACGACCCTATTTCCTGATATTCCGGTTCCAGCAGCACTTCTCCTTTTCCATTGATCAGGCCCTGCCGGCCGGTTTCCCGGCCGCGCACGACCGCCAGGCCCTGGGCGTCAAACCGTCCAATGTCCTGATATTCGCCAGCCAGGCTTATCTGCCGGCCGGCCGTGTCGATGACGGCAGGCTCGGCAACGCCGGCCGGGCCCATTATGCTGGCCGCCGCCACCCCGCAGGAAAAATCCATAGGCAGGGGAAACAAGGTTTGCAGGATGGAATCCCGCGTGTAGGCCTTTTCCTTTAACAACTCCTCCTGCTCAAAGTAAAAACCGGGCGGGATCGCCACCTCGCCGGCCCGGTTGTAACACCCCCATTTGTTTCCTTCTCCTTTAAACCAGCAGCGCCCGCTCCGGAAATTGCCGAGGAAAGGCCAGCCGTTGGCAGGCAGGCTGGTCCGGAAAACGATATTGCCCCTTTTATCAATGAAAGAACAAAAGCCGCTGGTGTCGACAACGGCCGCCAGGCCTTCCGAAAAGGGGCGGGCTTTGAGGAACCGGGGCGGGATGGCCTCCCTGCCGGTGCTGTCGATATACCCCCAGCGTTTTTCCTCGTCGTAAAAGTGGGCCAGCCCTTCCGAGAAGGGGCGCAGGCGGGTACGGTTGATGAATAATTCATGCCCTTTGGAATTGAAAAAAAAGACCGGGGTTCTCCGCTTCGTCACGCTGAAATGGGCGGGAAAAACCCGGATGTCGTCATAAGCCGGTTCGATCAACACCTTTCCCGCTTCGTCGATGACGCCGTAATCGGCATCGGGCCGGCCGTAGAGGTCCAGCCCCTCCCGGCTTCTTTCCAGGATGAGGGCGAAGGCGGCGCTGTCGGCCTCCTGAAAGTCTTCCACATGGGCGGCGCCGGCCTGCAGCACGACGGTGCCGGCGGTGTCGATGTAAACCCAACGGCAGGGATCGTCCTGCCCGTCGAGAATATAAACCTCGCCATCCTGAACCGCCGCCGGCGCCGCGTCGATGGTGTTGATATTGAACTCTTTTGTAAATGCCCATTGATAACCCAGCCGGAACTTGGCGGGCTGCTCGTGCTCCACGCCCTTCCTGTACAGGGATAGCCTCCCCCCGATGCAGGCACGGGCCCGGCCGGCCCGGAAAGGGCCGATGTAAGTGTAGCGGAGCGCCTGGCCATCTTTAGCCAACTGTTCGCCGAAGGGGCTGACCAGACCCATCTTCCCCTTTTCGTCGATGAATGCGGTGTAGGGGTAATTGTAATCGAAGTCCCGCAAGCCCAAAATGGTAAAATCCGTGATGTCTTCACCCCGGCCCAGATCGTAGAAGGCCTTTCCCGCCACCTCGCGGGCGCACAATACCTTTGTAAAAGCAGTGCCGACGGGCCGGCCGCGGTGGGTAAATACCAGGATCGAGTCTTCAACCACTTCCTTGATGGCAATGGGCTTTTCTGTGAAAGGCAACTTTTTCTGCCAGCGCACAGCGCTGCCGGCTTCCCCTGCCTTGTTGAGCAGCAGGCGGTGGGGTTCCTCGGTTACGTAAACCTTCGCCCAGTCGAACGTCCGGGGAGCATACCCACTGCTGGCCTGTACCTGAACCGGCTGTGCTTCCCGGAACGGCCGGTTGGCGTCTTCGGCAATATACAGGCCGGAATAGACGGTATCCAGCGACAGTTTGTCCAGGCTGTCCAGGCTGTAGTCGGCAATCTGCCTGCCGCCCAGGCGCACTTTGAGCTTGTCGCCGGCCTGCAGGGCCAGGTTGTCATAAACGCAGGGCAGGGAGTCCAGCCCGTTCCCGGTAATAACGATAGCGCCGAAATTGTCGCCGATCCGGGTTACCGCTATATTCTCCCGGAAGGGCGCGATGCGGTAGTAATTGCAGCGCGTAAGGGGCAGGCTGTCGATCAGGGGGGCCAGCAGGGCCCACCTTCCGCGCTTGCCCACCCGGAAAACGTGGGGCTTGCCCGAGGGTTCAATATGGCCGTAAGGGGCGGAAATGAAGTTGCCGGTGGTGTCGATGAGGTAATCCACCTCCCCGACCCGGTTGTGGTCATAATTGCATACGGCAAATAATTCTTCCCCTTCAATGGGAAAATACCAGGGCAGGTAGGCATTCTGTCGTTCTCCGGGTTGTTCGTCTCCGGTTAAGGTGCGCTTCCGGGCATCCTTTTTGACCAGCCGCTTCTGCGCCCTGATGTCCCAGAGTTCAACAACGGGGTCCTCGATCGCCGGCACCAGGATGGCCAGGCGGCTGTTGACCTTCTCGATGGTTTCGAAAAACTCGTAGGATTCTTCGAAACGGACAAATCCTCCCCGGACATCTCCTTTAGGGCCCCGTCGGCGGTGGATGAGCTGCCAGTTTGCCTCCTGCAGCAGGGCGATGAAGGTGGAGTCCAGCACCAGAATATCTTCGTAGGGCTTTTTCAGCACCTCCCGGCCTGTGCTGTCAATAAGCATCCACTGGCTGTCGGTTATTTTCTTTTTCACCTTGTAGAAACCGGGCGTCCCGGCTTGCCGGATGTCGCCGTACTGATTATCAACCAGTACCGGGCCAGCCAGGCGGCGGAGGCCCCAGCCTTTTTCGTTCTTTACAAAAAAGTAGGAAAGGCCTTGCTCCGGAAGGTGTTCCGCCAGGCAAATGTCCTGGTATAACATACTGTCCATATAAACCCTGCCGCTGGTATCGACCAGGGCGAAAAGGGAATCCTGCTCAACGGCCAGCAGGGTATCCGTCACCACCCGTATCCGGTTGTAATTATTAGGCACGGCCGGGTGGAGGGAGGGGCCCAGCAGCCCTACCTTTTCATCCATCTCGAATATGCGGTAAGGGGAAGGCGCGCCGTCCGCATCCATCGTATTATAGGGCAGGTTGATGTCCCCGATGTAATCGTACTGCGGAGGAATGACCGTATCGATAATAATGGCACCGCCATCATAGGGATAAAAGCGGATATACCCCATCCGGTGGTTCACCCGGACGGGGTAAACGTCCAGCGCCGCCGTCTCCTGTGCGGTGGAGACGGTGGAAAGGCTAAGGAAAAGGGCCAGGGTTATAACAATACGAAGCATCGGCAAACCGGCATTTGCGTGGTTAGAAAGGCGGGGTGGGCGGGGTAACGGGCCCCGGGCAGTTATTGGTTATTGGGTTATTGCCAATAACGAGCAAGTTAAGCCAGGGTTGGCAATAACCAATAACCCAATAACTGCCTATAGCTCCCCGTGGTGGAAATAACTACTCCGGGCCTTTGCCACAGCAACCCTAACTGCTGGCCCGCTGAAGCACCTGCTGCAGGCTCTCGACTGAGCCCAGGGGCTGTGATTCGACTTTCATATCAAACACGTAGCGGCTGCCGCTGGCCTCTTTGATGGCTTCCATCTCCCGGTTGAAATCACTTTGGGAGAATACGGCGACTTTGTCGCCGGGCAATACGGCGATCAGCTTGTTGTCGGCGCCGGGGCTGATCCGGAGTTTGCCCCAGTCTCCGTAGGGCAGGCCGACCACCGTCCGGTTATCGCCGGTGACGAGATATACGGTGATGTACGGTTTGATCGTTTCCGGCAGGCCGTCGAACTCGAAATCGGCGGCCAGGGGTACGGAATCCGGCCTTTTCCAGAGGATGTCATAGTTGTAGATCCCAAAAGCAGAAACGCTCATGGTGCGGCGGAAGGCCGCCTGCTGGGCCAGCAGGGCCTCGGCGTTGCGCAGCAGGGCCATGTCGGCCTGGTAGGAAGCCAGGGCCGCTTCGTATTCCCGGCGGGCCTGTTCGAGGTTTTTGCCCTGCAGGGCCAGTTTGACCGGTATGCGGTAGGCCTCGTCGCCGATCAGGGTCAGCTCGTAGATGCCCTTTTTGCCGGCGGGGCGCAGGGATTTCTTCCTCCAGATGCCGGGGTTGGCGATCCACTGGTTGTTTTTAGGGTCCTCTTTTTCGTTATCGCCGGCATAGGTAAGGGCCAGGGGTTGTTTGCCGGCCAGCTCCGGGCAGCTCCGGATGTCCAGGTCGGTGAAGATCAGCTTTTCCGCTTCGGGGGTAGCCGTTGGCGCCACGGGGCGGGTGGCCGTTTTCCGGCGCAGTCCTGCCACTTCGTTTCTGGCCGCTTCCAGAGCCGCTTCGTCTTTTTCCGGAGCGGCGGCGGCCCCCTGGTTGATCCAGCGGCCGGATTCCTGGTCGAAGATCCAGAAATCGTAGTTGCCGCCTACTTTGGAACTCAGGTCAACCTCTATGGATTTGCCCGATGCGATTTCGACCGGCCGGCCTTCCGACGTGCCATTGATCTCGTACATGCCGGCCGTCTGCAACCATTCTTCCCCGCCATCCGCTTTGGGTACGCGCATGGGGATGCCGGAGGCGATGATCTCCGCTGCGTTGTGAAACTCGCGGAAGCTAAGCTGGACAGGGGTGGCGATGAGCGCTCCGTCGGCGCCGGCAAAGGCATCAGCGGGGACTCTGAGCACAGTGCCGGAGGGCAGCCGGTGGATGGAAGGCTGGCCGGGATCCTGGATCAGAAGGGCTTCCGGGGCGATTTCTACGTTCTCGAAGGGAGCGTCGACTACCAGCCGGGCGTCAGGTTGCGCGGCATCTGCCGATTCCGCAGCGGCTTCTCCGGCGGCCGGAGCGTTGGCGGCGTCCTGGCCCACGTTATCCTGTCGGGAAACAAAGTACGTTCCTGCCGCCAGAAGCAATAGGATGGCTGCTGCGGCGATGATCTTTGAGGTTCTGCTCTTCATACGTCAGTTATGATTTTAGGCAATGGTGGAAAATTATGAGGTTTAAATGTATGCTTTTTTTTGAAGGATTGGAAATCTAAAGGCGTTAAGGTTTCGCCAGGCTGCAGACCTTTCCGGACGACTTCGTTTTTCACGGCCCGCCCGGCAGTTTATCCAGGTGGGCAATGCCGTGCCTCCCTTATTGGCCTTTCAGCTTGCTTCCCAGATTTATGAGTGCCTTTTTTCCGGAGAACAAAGGAAAGAAAACGTTCAGGCCGGCGTCCTCCAAAATCGCCGGCAAGCAAGCCGGTAAGATTGTGCAATGATCAGATTACATTTTGTGCCGGGGTTCCCCGCCTTTCATGGCCGCCTCTTTCAAACAATGAACCTCACTTCATGCAGGCCTGTTCATAACAATTGAACCGCTAAGCCTGAATGATATGGAGGACATCCTGACACAGCAATCCCCCCCCGCCCGCCCGCAAAAACACTTTTGGATACCACAAATCCTTCTGCTGGGATGCCTGCTCGCTTTCCTGTCCGGCTGTGCTCCCAAAACAATAGACGCCAGCCTGCCGCTGGCCCCTCCCCCGTCTTTTTCCACCCCCGGCAGCCGGAAAATGCCTGCCCGGTGGTGGACGGCCTTTGAAGACCGGCAGCTAGCCGCCGCCATGGACAGCGCCCTGGCGAACAACTTCACCCTGAGGGCTGCCTGGCAGCGGCTGCTGGTGGCGCAGGCGGTAGTGGAGCGGGAGTCCTCCGCCCTGATCCCGGACCTCCAGGCTTCCATTCAGAGCGGGGTCAGTTTCCCGCGCCCCGACTTTGTAGGCGGCGAGAACGTCCGCCTCGGACTGAGTTCCCAATACGAAGTGGACCTTTGGGGCAGAATCCGGGCCGGCGCGGACGCTGAACGCTTCCGGGCCGACGCCACTTTCGCCGATTATCAGGCCGCTGCCCTGTCCCTGTCGGCAGAGATCGCCCTGGCCTGGTTTCAGCTGGCGGAGGCCCGCAACCAGGTAGAGTTGGTCGAACAACAACTCGAAACCAATGAGCAAGTGCTGAGCCTGCTGCGCGCCCGCTTCGGCAGCGGGCAGATCAGGAGCGTGGACATTCTGCGCCAGCAGCAACTGGCGGAAGCCACCCGGGAGCAACGGGTCGGAGCGGAATCCCGGGCTGAAGTCCTGGAACACCGGCTGGCGGTCCTGCTGGGCGTCGCTCCGCAGGAGGAATTGCGGGCGGTACCGGACAGCCTGCCCCGCCTGCCACCCCTGCCCGAAACGGGCATCCCCGCCGATCTCGTCCGCCGGCGCCCGGATGTACAAACGGCATTTCACCTGCTGCAGGCCGCCGACCGGGACCTGGCCGCCGCCATCAGCAATAAATATCCCCGATTGTCGCTGAGCGCTTCCACCTCAATCCGGTCAAACGACATCGACAACCTTTTTGAAAACTGGGCATACTCCATCGCCGGCAACCTGCTGGCACCCATATTCTACGGCGGCCGGCTGCGCGCCGAGGCCGACCGCAACGAAGCGGTGAGGGACCAGCGCCTGTACGAATACGGCCAGGCCACCCTCAACGCCTTCCGGGAAGTGGAAGACGCGCTGATCCGGGAAAACAAACAATCGGAGCGGATCGGAGTCCTGGAAGAACAGCTCGCTCTGGCGCAGCAAACCTACGAACAACTCCGAATCCTGTATTTCAACGGCGCCGGAAATTACCTCGACGTGCTTACCGCCCTGACCCAGGAACAGCAGCTCCGCCGAAGCCTGCTGGCCGCCCGGCTCGGCCGGCTGGAGTTTCGCATCGCCCTGTACCGGGCCCTGGCCGGCGGGTTTGAAACGGGAAGAGAGGGGTAGTCGTGCCGCGATCATCCTGCCTGCCCAACCTTGGCCTCGGCGTAGGAAGCATCACAAGTGCCCGCTCCTGCTACAATCATTGCCAAACCCCTTTAGCCAACACTCAGCAAAACCGATAACATGAACTGGAAAAAAACGCTATTCATCAGCATCGCCATACTTTTGGCAGGAGGCGCCGTCACGGCCTTTATCTTCCTGACCGAGCCCACCGCCGAACGTGGCGGCGCCACCCGGGAGACCGCCATGCTGGTGGAAGTCGTTCCGGCAAAACGCGGCACTTTCCGCCCTACGATCGTAGCGACGGGAACCGTCCGGCCCGCGGAAGACGTCCTCCTGAGCCCGCGGGTCGGCGGCCAGGTCATCCGGCGGTCGCCGGCGTTTGTGCCCGGCGGCTTCGTCCGAAAAGGGCAAACCCTGCTGCAGATCGACCCGGCCGACTATCGCAATACGCTGCAGTTGCGGGAAAGCGGCCTGCGGCAGGCGGAGGCCAACCTCGAGATTGAACGGGGCCGGCAGGAGGTGGCCCGAAAAGATTACCAACTGGTAGGCGAGACGCTGTCACAGGAAAACAAAGCCCTCGTTTTGCGCCAGCCCCAATTCAGCGCGGCGCAGGCGCAGGTGGAAGCGGCGCAGGCGGCGGCCCGGCAGGCTGAGCTGGAGCTGGAGCGTACGGCCATCAAAGCGCCGTTCGACGCCCACGTTCTCAGCCGCAATGCCAACGTCGGCTCCCAGGTAGCGCCCGGCGACAACCTCGGCCGCCTGGTCGGCGTAGATCAGTATTGGGTGGAGGCCACCGTCCCCCTGGCTCAGCTGCGCCGGCTTTCTTTTCCGGGGCCCGGCCGCAATCGGGGTTCGGAGGTGAAGATCAGGAGCCGAACCGCCTGGCCGGAGGGGATATACCGCACTGGCTACCTTTATAAGCTGATCGGTGCCCTGGAGGGCCAGACGAGGCTGGCGCGGGTGCTGGCCACCGTCCCGGACCCTCTTGCTTACCAAAACGATTCCCTGCCTCCCCTCATGATCGGCGCTTTTGTGGAAACGCGCATCAGGGCCAATGAACTTTCCGGCGTCATCCGCCTCAACCGGGACCACCTCCGCGAAAATGAAACCGTATGGGTCATGGAAGAGGGGAAACTGCGCATCCGGGAGGTGGACATCGCCTTTCGCGACGCGCAATACGCCTATATCAGCAGCGGCCTCAACGAGGGAGATCAGGTGGTAACCACTAACTTATCGACCGTAGCCGACGGCGCGCCCCTCCGCGCAGCAGGACCGGAAGACAGCGCCGGACAGGATACCCTGCCTGCCACCGCGCTGGAGGAGCAAGCGGGGATGCCATCCAGTTGAATGCATTTTTAGCCGGGATCAGATCAGATAGGAAATGGGGAAAATACCGGGACCGGGATAATGAAATACGTGGAAAATGGATAGAAATGAATTGAAATGTCCGGCATTCCCTCACATTACATAGGAATTTTGACAGTTAATATTACACATGAGCCATTCCTCTTCCAACAACGAACAGAGCAACGGCCGCACCGGCCCCATCGAATACATGGCGCGCAACTCCATCGCCGCCAACCTGCTGATGATCCTGCTCATCGGCGGGGGCATCTGGACGATGTACACCATCCAGAAAGAGGTCTTTCCTCAATTTCAGCTCGACATCGTCGAGGTCAACGTCGTTTATCCGGGCGCTGCGCCGGCAGAGGTGGAGCAGGGCATCCTGCTGCCGGTGGAGGAGGCCGTCCGTGGCGTACAGGGCATCAAAGAGATCACGTCCACTGCCCGGGAAGGCTCGGGCAACGTGACGATTGAACTGGTAGCCGGCGCCAACCGGATGAAAGCCTTTCAGGACATCGACCAGGCGGTCAACCGGATCCGGACCTTCCCGGACGATATCGAAGAACCCGAGGTCAGCCTGCAGGCTCAGCAGCGCGACGTCATGGAGATCGGGCTGTATGGCGACGTTGACATCTGGACGCTGCGCAAGCTCGCTGAGCGCCTCCGCGACCGCCTGCTGAGCACCGGAGGGATCACGCAGGTCGAGATCGGCAACGTGCCGGATTATGTAACCCACGTCGAAATACCCCGCCACCGCCTGCGGGAATACAACCTCACCCTGGGGCAGGTGGCGGACATCATCCGCCGGTCGAGCCAGGATGTGCCGGCCGGGGCTGTGGAGGCCAGCCGGGGCGAAATCCTCCTGCGCATGCAGGAACGCAAGCAGTGGGCGGAAGAGTTCGGGAAGATCGGCATCGTCACCGCTCCCTCGGGCGCTGCGGTCACGCTGGCAGATTTGGCGGACATCACGGACGGTTTCGAAGAAGAGGGTTTCCACGCCCAGTTCAACCAGCAACCCTCCGTGGAGCTGCAAATCTACCGCATCGGCAACCAGTCGCCCCTGGACATAGCCGCTGCCGTGGAGCGCGTCCTGGAGGATGCTGCCGTCTCTTTTCCGCCCGGCGTGCGGTACCGCATCGACAGCAACCGGGCGGAAGACTACCGGGAGCGCCTGTCCCTGCTCACGGAAAACGGCTTGCTGGCCATCGTGATCGTCCTGTTCATCCTGGCGGTTTTCCTCGAATTCCGGCTGGCCTTCTGGGTCATGATGGGCATGGCCATTTCCTTCATTGGGGGCATAGTATTCCTGCCCCTCATCGGGGTGAGCATCAACATGATTTCCATGTTCGGCTTTCTGGTGGTGCTGGGTATTGTGGTGGACGACGCCATCGTCGTGGGCGAGAACATTTACGAGTACCGCCAGCAGGGCATGGGTTATATGGAGGCGGCCATCGCCGGCGCCAGGGATATCGCCCGGCCGGTCACTTTCAGCATCCTGACCAACATCATTGCCTTTGTGCCGCTGCTGTTCATCCCCGGCACGACCGGCAAATTCTGGTGGCCGCTGCCCGCCGTGGTCATTACGGTGCTGGCGGTATCGCTGTTCGAGGCCCTGTACATCCTGCCTGCCCACCTGGGGCACAGCTCGCAGAAGAACTCTTCCCGGGTGGCCCGTTACCTGAAGGGCAGGCAACAGGCCTTCGCCCGGCGCTTTCAGCGGTTTGTCGACAAACGGTACCGCCCCTTCCTGGAGGCCTGCCTGCGCCACCGCTACATTACCCTCAGCACCGCTATTGCCTTGCTGGTGATCGTGGGCGGGTACGGCTACAGCGGCCACATGGGCATCATCATGATGCCGGAAGTGTCGGCCGACGAGATCGAAGCGGGCGTAACCCTGCCGGTCGGCACCACCCCGGACCAGGCGGCGAAGGTAGCCACCGGGATCACGGTCTCCACCCGGCGCATGTTCGAAGAACACAACCTGTACGAGGTAGCCGAGGGGATCAAGACCAACGTCCGCGGCCAGAATTTCATCGATGTGGAGATCGTGATGAAGCCGCCGGATGAGCGGGACAAAACCGCCCAGCAGGTGATTGAGCTCTGGCGGGACGAGATTGGCGACATCGAGGGCGTCGACCAGATCACCTTCGAGGCAGAGCGCGGGCCGGGCGGCTGGCAGCAGGACATCAGCGTGGACCTCAGCCATTCCGACATAGCAGTGCTGGAAAAGGCCAGCCGGACCTTCTTCGAACGGATGGAAACCTTCGAAGCCACCCGCGACGTGAACGACAACTACAACAAAGGCAAGGCGCAGTTCGATTTCAAGCTCCTGCCGGAGGGGCGCAACCTGGGCCTGACCTCTTCGGAAGTAGGCCGGCAGGTGCGCGACGCTTTCTTCGGCGCCCTCGCCATGCGGCAACTGAGGGGCGCCAACGAGACCGAGGTGCGCGTCAAGCTGCCGGAAGAAGAGCGCAAGGACGTCCACAACCTGGAAGACCTCGTCGTCCGCACCCCGGCGGGCGTACAGGTGCCGCTCCTGGAGGTGGTGCGGGTGGAAGAGAGCGAAGCATTTACGACCATCAACCGGCGGGACGGCCGCCGGGTGGTCACGGTGGGCATGGACGTGGAGCCGAAGAGCGCCGTCACCCGCGTGCTGGAGTCGATACAAGAGGAAGAGCTGCCGCAGCTACGGGCCGGTTTTCCCGGCATCACCTGGAGTTTCCAGGGCAGCCAGGCGGAGATGCGGGAGTCCACCCGGGCGCTCTGGGGCGGCTTCGCCCTGGCCATGCTGGTCATCTACGCTCTGCTGGCGGTGGCCTTCAGCAGCTACCTGCAGCCGCTGATCGTCATGGCGGCCATCCCCTTCGGCATCGTCGGGGCGGTGATCGGGCACATCCTGCTGGGCTACGACCTGTCGCTGATCAGCCTGATGGGCGTCATCGCCCTGTCGGGCGTCGTGGTCAACGACTCCCTGATCATGATCGACTACGCCAACAAACAGCGGGGCGGGCGTTCGGCCTTCGGGGCCATCCACGAGGCCGGCGTCCGCCGTTTCCGCCCCATCATCCTGACGACGCTGACCACCTTCGGCGGGCTGACGCCGATCATCCTGGAGACCTCCCGGCAGGCGTATTACCTGATCCCGATGGCGATATCGCTGGGTTTCGGGATTGTGTTTGCCACGTCGATTATTTTGGTGATCGTGCCTTGTCTGTATATGGTGCTGGAGGATGTGGTGGGGGTGGTGAGAGAGGGGGTGGCGGGGGGCGGTTGACGGCGGCGCCCTGAGTCAATCCCTACGGGATTATAGCTCCTTGCGGGGTTGTGCAATAAGCATATATAGACAGGATTAACAGGATTTTCAGGATATGTACGCCGCTGTGGCGCAAGCCACTACATCTTGTAAATCCTGTTAATCCTGTCTACTTTCGCCCTTTTTGCACAACCCCGTTACAATAGGGGAGTTCCAAGAGCTCTGCAAGAGCGGCAGGCTTGGTGCAGGCGGGCTGATCCCGCTGGGCTGGAAACCTCATCGGCTTCCCTTCGCAATGATCTGTCGTCCTTACAGGACTCCCCGGCTGCCGGGCTTTAAAACCAGGGCCTTTCGGCCCTGGCAAAGAACTCTCGTCCCTACGGGACTCTGGATATTAACATCTTGTACAGATGTGTGTAAACCGTAGCCCGAAGGGATGTCAACCTGATTTAGTGTTATCTTCTAAAATCACATCATTGATATCTTTAAACGAGATTACCGGCACCTTGCCGGCCGCCAGCGAAAGTTCGACCAGCTTGGAAAGGCGGTGATTGAAGCCGCCATTCATGATTTGTGAAACATACCCCTTGCTCACGCCCAGTTTTTCGGCAAACTGAGTGCGGGTAATCTTATTCTCATCAAGGTGTTGTTGCAACATGGAAAAGAGTTGGTTCTGGATTATAACCATCCAGTACTCTTTGCTTTTTAGAAGCTTTTCTCGTGAGGTCATAGTGAGATTTGGATTTTATCCCGCAAATGAAAATCGGCCATGGGTTCGTGTATATCATAATCATTATTAGCTAAGAAAAGTTTAGCTTTAACTAAACTTTTGCAAAGTTGCGAAAAATCTCCTGCCTGCAAATAATCCACCCATCCACTTCCTTTCGTATGTCCATAAAAACCACAAATAACCTGATGGCTTCTTTCTAAAGACATCCATTTCCATAGTATCCCAATTTCCAGAAAGCGGTTGGCTTATCCCATGTCCAGCCGTTTTTCTTTTTTCTTACCTGTAGTTTTTTTGCAAATTTGCCCCAACAAACCTTCTGACCATGCCTGCTAAACCCAAGATTACGGCCGGGACGATTGCCCGCGACCTGCGTCTCTTCCTGAAGGACCGTTTCAACCTGGACGAGGATAAGGCCAGCGAACAGCAAACCATCGAGGAGATCAAGAAGGGCGTCGTCTTCCGGGGCACCAACCTGTGGATCCTCATGTTTGCCATCATGGTGGCTTCGGTGGGGCTCAACGTGAACAGCCCGGCGGTCATCATCGGCGCCATGTTGATCTCTCCGCTGATGGGGCCGATCATGGGCATCGGGCTGGGGGTGGGCATCAACGACCTGGAGCTGATTGTCAAGGCATTCCGCAACCTGGCCATCGCGGCGGGCATCAGCGTGCTGACCTCGGCGGCCTACTTCTGGATTTCGCCCCTGAACGACGCGCAGTCGGAGCTGCTGGCGCGCACCTCCCCTACCCTGTGGGACGTGCTCATCGCCCTGTTCGGCGGGCTGGCGGGCATCGTGGCGGGCAGCCGCAAGGAGAAGAGCAACGCCATCCCCGGCGTGGCCATCGCCACCGCCCTGATGCCGCCGCTCTGCACCGCCGGCTATGGGCTGGCCACTGCGCAGTGGAACTACTTCTTCGGCGCTTTTTACCTTTTCTTCATCAACAGCGTCTTCATCAGCTTTTCCACCTACCTGATCGTGCGGCTCCTGCGCTTCAAAACCAAGGACTTCGTGGACGCGGCCCGGGAGCGGCGGGTGAAGCAGTCCATCGCCGTTTTCATTATCCTGACCATCATACCCAGCGTGTACACTGCTTACCGGGTAGTGAAGCAGAGCATTTTCGAGCGCAACGCCCAGCAGTTCATCAGCCAGGAAATGCGCTTTGACAACTGCCAGGTGATCGGCAAGAATTTTGTCGACGACGAAAGCGGCCGGCGGATCGAGGTGACCCTTTTCGGAGAGCCGGTCGACGAGACCCGCCTGCAGGAACTGGAACAGCGCCTGCCCAACTACAACCTGCCCCGGGCCCGCCTGGTCGTCCGTCAGGGTTACAACGACAAGGACACTCTCGACCTGGCAGCCATTGAAAAGATGAACCTGCAGATGCGCGTCGGCATCATCGAAGACCTGTACAAAAAGAATGAGGAAATCCTTCATAACAAAGACGAACGCATCCGCCTGCTGGAGGAAGAAATCCTGCGCATGCGCGCCCGCGAGGTGCCCATCGCCGACTTTGTCGACGAGGTAAAGGTGATCAACCAGAACGTTCAGGAGCTGTCGGTATCCCCCACCGTCATTTCCCGGGTGGACAGTGCCCGCTTCGACACCGTCCACCTGGCCTTCGCCCATTTCAAGCGCCGCCCCCGCCGCTCGGAGATCAAGCAGTTGGAGGACTGGCTGAAAGTGCGGGTTAAGACGGAGAAACTGCGGTTGGTGGTGAATTAATCCTCTCTGAATTCGAAGACCATATAGAGGGGGGATGTCTCTCCAACGATGTCGATCCGGAAGGTAAACCGGCCGTCGGCAAACTGCTGCTCCCCGACGTAGTCGACGGGCTGCAGGGTGAGCGTATCCTGGCCGATGACGGTTCGGATATAGGCGTAGCGGTAAGTATATTCGAAGTTTTTATAATCCGTAATCCCTCCGGCAGGTATGTCGAAGTAGGACTGCTCGCCGCCGCCGCCGGTTTCCACCAGCACTTCATTGAATGTGTACGCGCTGCGGTTCTCGATGCGGATGCCGACGCCTTCGCCGGGCCCTCCGTTTTCCTTGCTGCAGGAGAAAAGCGTGCCGGCAAGGAGGAGGCACAGGGCTATGCGGGAAATACCTGTCGTTCTGTTCATTGGTTTTCTTTTGATTCAAGACGAATAACAGCGGCGTGGTGTTGGGGTTGGCCTGTGCTGCTTTGTAACAGGGGTTGTTGCCAGGTTATGGGCCGGTTGGCGTTATTGGTTGTTACTTGTAAAGCTTTTTTACGCTCGTGCTCCCGTTAACGTAAACAAGTAGTAATAATAAAAATAGCCATTTCCCTCAGAAAAACAATCTACATGGCCGCCGATGCCGGAAATTGACCCAATATGATTATATTTTGGGTTCCGAAAAAAGATTAAGATCACCCAAAACGAACAATCGACATGTCTGCACCAAGGCAAAACTGGCAAAGCAAGCTGGGATTTATCCTGGCGGCCAGCGGCTCGGCCATCGGGCTGGGCAACATTGTATTTTTCAGCTCCAATGCGTATCAGTACGGAGGCGGGGCGTTTTACCTGCCGTATTTCGTAGCCCTGTTTGTACTGGGCATGCCCATCATGATGGTGGAGTTTGGCCTGGGCACGCTCACGCAGAAGTCTTTTCCCATGGCACTGAGCCGGCTGGCCGGGCGGCGCGGGGAGTTTGTCGGCTGGTGGAGCATCGGCAGCGCCCTGTTCATTACCATGTATTACATCGCTATCCTGGGCTGGGCGCTGGGCATGATGATCGGCGCTTTCGGCTCGCTGTTCGAGCCCGGCGTCACGGCGCCGTTCGCGCCCTTCGCCGAGCCGGCGCCCAGGCCCAACGCGACGGTTTATTTTTTCAACCTGATCAGCACCTGGAACCCGCTCGTTTACATCGTCATCATCTGGCTGGCCAACCTGTTCATCCTGCGGCAGGGCACCCATACCATCGAGCGGGCGGTACGCATCTTCGTCCCCCTGATGTGGCTTTTTATGATCATCCTGGTCATCCGGGGGCTGACCCTGCCGGGCGGCTTCGACGGCATCATGTATTTATTCACCCCAGCTTTGGATGGAATTAAGGAACCCACAGTATGGAAAGGCGCTTTCAGCCAGATGTTCTTCTCGCTTTCGCTGGGGCTGGGCACGATGACCGCCTATGCCTCCTACCTGCCGAAGGACGCCGACCAGGTCAACAATTCCATGCTGGTGTCTTTCCTGAACTGCAGCTTTGAGTTCCTGGCCGGCCTGGCTATTTTTTCTTTGCTTTTCGTATTTGCGCTCAACCCGGCGGGTACGACGCTGTCGCTGTCCTTTTTTGTCATTCCGCAGGGCATCAACGAGCTGTCGGCGGTTCCCTGGGTCGTCCGCCTGTTCGGTTTCCTGTTCTATCTGCTGGTGGTTTTGGCCGGCATTACCTCTTCCATCTCCCTGATCGAAGCGCCGGCCTCAGCCCTGATCGACAAGTTCCGCATCAGCCGCCGCCAGGCGCTTACTATTATAGCCATTCCCTGCGTGATGGGTTCCTGCCTGTTCGCCCTGCCGCAGATCATTGACCCGGGGCTGAGCGGCGACGGCACCCTGGGCCTGACGCTGCTGGACATCACCGACCACTGGGTATTCAACTACAGCCTGCTCACTGTGGGCTTTCTGGAGGTGCTCATGATTGGCTGGGTGTTCGGGGCGGGCAAGCTACGGGCGGCGCTCAACGAGAATGCCCGGTATAAGCTGGGCGGCTGGTTCGAAATCCTGATCCGATACATATTGCCCATGATATTGCTGGTAGTGATCGTCACTTCCCTGATGCAGGAGTGGCCCCTGTACGGCTCCACCTACGACATGCCGGGCTACAGCTGGCTGACCATCTTCATCCCCGTTTTCTGGCTGGCCTTCACCCTGGTTTTTGCCTTTTACATCACCCGCTCCAAAACCGAAGAAGCATGAGACAGGCAACCCTTGTTTTGACTATAATTTTCCTGCCCTGGCTGGCGCCGGCCCAGATTGGGCTGTCCGACGAACAGCCCACGCAGGGCGAAGCGGTGACCATCACCCTCGAAAAGCCGGAAAGCATGCTGGTGGTCACCTACCGGCCCAACAGCAGCGTCGCGCGGCGGGATACCATCTGGTCCGAACCGCCTGCCACCGAGTTTCTCTGGAAACCTCTCCAGGCCGGCGTGGCCAGCCTAAGCACACCCACTGCTTCGCGCAATGTTTCGGTGCGGTTCCAGGGGTTGTCCGCCTCCGGCATCCTGGTCATGATCGTTGCCGGGACGCTGCTCTTCGGGGGGGCGGCCTTCGCCTTCCGGGTCCTGTTCAGGGACGAGGAGGAGGACGAGACGCTGGATATTGAACTGGATCATTTTCCGGACACGTAGGTTTTTGGCCTGAAGGAATGAACGCAGGCACAGTGCCTCCCTGCTCATTCCTTCAGGCTGGACGGGCCTACCGCTTCACCCATTTTGCGGACCTGGTTTTTCGCTCACCCGATCGACGCCACCTGCCGCCGCAACGCCTGGATGGGCGCGCTGTCGTCCCGTTGTTCCTCCTCCAGTTCCTGTACGACCCGGACCCGGTAGACGTATTCGATCCGGGCCTCTTCGCCCAGCAGGTTATTGACCACCCGTTCGCCGGCCAGCAGGCGGGTGTCCGGGTCGAGGTGGTGGGTGTTTGGCGCTTCCAGGACGACTTCGACCCGGCCCTCCGGCTGGGACAACAGGACGTACTGCCAGGGAGAGGCGTCCACTTCCCGTTCTACCATGAAATCGTCGTAGAGGGTGAACTGCAGCCCTTCCTCCCGGGGCGGACGGGCGTAGTGAAACTCCCAGTCCGGCAGGTCAGGGGCTGCCTCCATGATCTGTTTGCTGATCCGGAGGCGCTCTTTGTTGCCGTTGGGGGATATGGTCAGGTAGAACGCCCGGCTGGCGCCCGGGCCGATTTCCCAGGCAAACAGGCCGAAGTCGAGCACCCGGTTGTTGATGGCTTCGATGAGGGCGGCTTTGTCTACCATCTCTTCTTCGGTGAAGTACTCTCTGATGTTGTCCTCCGTTTCGGCAAACCACTGCCAGAAGGACTGAATCTTATTTTTTATGTTCAGTGGGCTTTGCTGCATGGTTGGGGTATTTTTTTGCCAATTTAACGCACCGGATCGGTATTCCCAAATTTTTGGGCAACTGGCGGGCGTACTGGCACGAAACTTTATTCCAGGGTATTGCCTGCATTTCCGAAAAGGCCGCCGCCTGCCCGGTTTCGCCTCTGCAAAGATAATTCGTGCAAAAAATAACGGGGAAACATTCCGAAAACTCATTATTTTTCCCTGTCTAAAGAACCATGACCCCATGACCCCATGAAACCATGAAACCATGAAACCACCAATATGCAACGCATCCCTTCCCTCTTCATCGCTCCCAGCCCCCTCGGCGGCCGGGGCGTCTTCACGGCAGCGCCCATCCCGCAGGGCGCGCTCCTGGAGATTTGCCCCGTCATCGTGCTTCCCGGGCAGGACCGGCAGCATATTGACCGGACCGGGCTTTACGATTACTATTTCATCTGGGGAGAGGAAGATGAATTGTGCGCGATTGCCCTGGGGTACGGTTCGTTGTACAACCACTCTTTCGAACCCAATGCCGAATACCGGGCCGATTTCGACGGCCCCACCCTGGATTTTTATGCCCTCCGCGACATCGAAGCCGGGGAAGAGATCACCGTCAACTACAACGGCGACCCGGATAACCGGGAGGCGCTGTGGTTTAATGCCCGGAAGGTGGGCGGAAAATCTTAGAGCATGATAGCCGAAAAGACACAGAAAATGTAACTATTTAGGTCTATCTCTACCAGGCATTTTCGGCCGGAGTGGTAAATAGTTGCCAGAAAATTGAATAAGCCTAAACGGATCAGCAAAACGCCCTCCCATCCTGTTAATCTTGTTAATCCTGTCTGCAAACGTACCACCTGAAGGTGGTACGTCCGGCTCCTGTTAATCCTGTCTGCAAACGCACCACCTGAAGGTGGTACGTCCGGTTTCTGTTAATCCTGTATTAATTTTATTGACAGGTTCTTTTTTTTATCAGAAACAAATTTTATTTTTATAACATAGTCTCCCGTAACAGAACATATCAAAAAGCTCCTGATTAAACAAAAAAAGATATTTAATTACTCTGGTTGAGAAAACAAAATAACTGAAGATCCAAACCAATCCACACGATTCCGCAAATAAGCACAGTTACGTCCCGACGGTCGCATTGAAGCTGTTTTTCAAGAATAGCTGAAAGGCCGAGCGTACGCGCTTAAGTGGGTTCGCCTGTCCGCAATTCCCTTCCAGGCAGTTCCCGGAGTCCAGGTTTAAACATGACCGGCGGAGGCATTTTGCGCTCTTGCCACATGGGAAAGGTATGCCTTATATCCAATAGCCTTATTTGTTCATTTTCAGTAAATACTCTTACTATGACCATGTTTACTATTAACAGATTATC
>JAGFJD010000028.1 GCA_024102975.1 Phaeodactylibacter sp.
GGTATTAGAGACATTGGATAAATACAAAGAAGAATTAAAAAATCATTTTTCAGTCCTATCAGTCAACAAGTTGAGAATAAGAAAATAAAAAGATAGATTGCGGCGGGCAGTACAGAACAATGCACATGTGCCACGCCGCCTGACCACTATCTTCCAGGCTAGTGGCGTGCCCATCCAGCGGCATAGCCTGTCCCGTACCGTACCGCAGGTCGGGATCAAAATCCGAGACAGGGCAATCCCTACGATCCCCAGGACGAAACCTACTTCGAACAGCGCAAGGGTTACCTGATGGCCAACAAACTTGCAGGCAAGCGAATGATCAGTTATCTTTATCAACGGCAAAAAGGGCGATGCCCCCACTGCCAACAGAAAATAACGGAACAAACCGGCTGGAATGCTCACCATCTGATTCCCAAACATCTTGGGGGCAAGTGGGCCAGCGAAAACCTCGTGCTGATGCATCCGGCCTGTCACGTACAAGTGCATCAACAATCTGTAACCCCGATAGCCATCGGGGCCGCGTTAGCTGCAAAAGCTGGCGTTAAGGGTGCTTGAGCCGTGTGCCGGGAGCCGAGCGAAGCGACACATGAACGAAGTGAATAAACTGGCCCGCACGGTTCTTAGGGGGGAAAGGGGCAGTGATGCCCCTGGCCTACCCGACGTCAGCCTGTCCATTCGTCCAGGCCGCCGTTTATGCTGGACGTTAGCGTCCAGCAGAAGAAACCAAACTCCTCGAAACTGGCAAATCGCTGAAAAAGGCTGTAAATTTACCTCAAACAAAGACCAGGCAACATGGCTCTTCAAGATAAATACATCAACCCCTTTACCGACTACGGTTTCAAGAAGCTGTTCGGGACGGAAATAAACAAAGACCTGCTGATCGATTTCCTCAACCAGGTGCTTCCGGAGCGCCATCATATCCAGGACTTATCCTATACCCCTACGGAACAGTTAGGTGCCAGCGAGGTAGACCGCAAGGCCATCTTTGACTTGTATTGTACCAGCCCCAGCGGAGAAAGGTTCATCGTCGAGGTCCAAAAGGCGAAGCAGAATTACTTCAAAGACCGGAGTGTGTATTATTCGACCTTCCCCATCCAGGAGCAGGCAAAAAAAGGAGATTGGGATTACCAATTAGCAGCGGTATACACGATAGGTATCCTGGACTTTGTATTTGACGACGACCGGCACAAGGAAAAAGTACGCCATGAGGTAAAGTTAAAGGACCAACACTGCCAGGTATTCTATGACAAACTGACCTTCATTTACCTGGAGATGCCGAATTTCAAAAAGACAGAGACAGAATTAGAAACGGACTTTGACAAGTGGATGTATGTGTTGAAACACCTGCCGTATCTCCAAAACCGGCCGGCCGCCTTGCAGGAAAGGATATTCCAGAAACTATTCGAAGCAGCGGAGATTGCCCGCTTTGACCCAGAGGAAAAAGCAAAGTATGAGGAGAGTTTGAAATATTACCGGGACTTGAAGAATGTGGTAGATACGTCTTATGAAGAAGGTAGAGAAGAAGGTAGAGAAGAAGGTAAAGCGCAAAAAGAGATCGAAGTAATTCTCAAATCACATGAAGCAGGGCTTGATGTAGAAACCATATCGAAGATTACCGGGAAATCTATCGAAGAAATAAGAAAGGCCATCGACGAAGCCGAACGCTAACAATGTTTTATCAGTCGTCTGACGACTTTCGTGCGACTTTGCGACTTTGAGTCGTCTGACGACTTTCCGTATACCACCGGCGTCGAAGCAGGCGGGGTTGAACTGCCGGGCGAGGCGGCGGTACTCTTCCCGCAGTATTTCCAGCTTCTGCATTACCCATTCCACGTTCTCGCCGACGGGCACCTGCCTGCCATCCCACTCGTCTGCCAACTGCAAGTAGGGTGCTCCCAATGGATGAACATGCCGAATTTGGCGTCAAAAACAGGGCAAAACCGCCTGGATTTTCATAAATAGGGCGCTGCGCAATTGTGACTGAGGAGAGGAATGGTTATTTTGGGGGCTGTTTTGCCCCCTGCTTTAGGAAGGATGATTTCAAAAATACGAAAAAACCAGGAATGGACAACCAAACGATTCTGGCCCTGGCTGCCAACCCCAGCGATACTGCCCGGCTTCGGCTGGACCAGGAAATCCGCGACATCAAAGCCGGGCTGGAGCGATCCAGGCACCGCCACCATATCCGTTTCGAAACCGTCATGGCGCCCCGCATTGAAGACATCCGCAGGGCCATGCTGCACTATCGCCCCTTCATGGTGCATTTCGGCGGGCACGGCTACGAAGGCAACGGCCTGGCCATAGAGGACGAGAATGGCGGAGCGCTGTATCTGGGAGACGACCATCTTTCTGAATTTTTCCAGCTTTTTGCAGACAGCGTACGTTGCGTATTCCTGAACGCCTGCTTTTCCGAGACGCCTGCCAACGCCATAGCCCGCCACATCGAGCACGTAGTAGGCATGAAAATTGGCGTAAAAGACAAACTGGCTATCAAGTTTGCCGTAGCCTTTTACGACGCCATTTTTGACGGCAACGCCTGCGACTTCGCTTTCCGGCTGGCGAAGAACAACGTAGCCATGGAGTTCCCCGCCGAAAAATTCCTTCCCGTTTTCCTGTGCCGAACCCAGGCCCAGCCTTCCCCTGAGGCCCGCCGGGACCAATCCTATTCTTTCCGCCTGGGTTACCGGATGGGAGGCCTGGAGGCTACTCAGAAAGCCTACGACCTGCTGCCGTCCGGCCAGGACAAGGACGGAGCGAGGAACCTGCTGCAACACGACCTGGAGATGATCCGGGAACTGGCCCGCCTGCTGAGCCTCGACCTGGCAGAAGGGCCCCTGGCCGCCCAGCAGGTCAGCCGGCTGGCCAGCAAGCAGGATCCGCTGGTTGCCGCTGCCTTCAACATCGGCAAAATCCTCGGCCTGACCTACCACAAGTGTTTTAACCTCATTGCTTCGGGCCAGCTGCGGCCGGATTTCAGCTACGTTCAAATCCTGGACAAGGCAGAGAAGATGCTGATCAAAGGAAAATTGGGGCCTGCCTTCCTCAACCCGGTCAAAGATCACTTTTTCGAGATCAACCATACGGCCCGCAACGGCCAGTTCAGGGCAGCTGAATTTGGCAGGGAGATGGACCGGATCGTCACCGACCTGGCTAACCAGATTCGCCAATCTATTCAATAACAAAAGCACGCGAAATGACATGGACCGCACAGAACTGATACAACTGATCCAGAAAGATATACTCTTCGGTGCTTTTGTCTCTTTTTTCGGGGAGAACGACAAGCTGGTTGGATCCGGCCATTTTGCCGGCATCACCCGCGATTTTGTCATCCTGGAAAATAACGGGCATGAAAAGAAACTGCCGATCGGATGGATCACCAGCTGGTCGACAGGGGAAAACAGCACCCCTCCTGCCCGGCCGCCTGTTCCGGAACCGCCTGCCGTTGCGGCGCCAACTCCGCAGAACCCACCAGTTTCCAACCCTGCGCTGAATGGCGGAGCACCCCATCCAGACAACGCCGCGTCCGGCAGCGTGCCTGAAAGCGAACCTGCCAAAGAGGAGATGCCCGAACCCGAACCTGCCGGGCCTGTGCTTCCCGAGCAGGAAGAAACCCCGGCGGTGGCCGTAGCAGGTTTTAGCGAGTTGCCACACGAACTGCTGACGATCAAACTCCAGTTCGACCTGAAAGCCCAAAATACGCGCATGGATTGGATCGCTACCGGATTCGACCTGAGCGACCCAGAAAAAAAGGAACTCAAAGACACCAACGGGAGTAAAGAGTGGCAAAGCATCAGGAACAGCCTCAACTACGCGCACAAGGTCAAAGAGCTGGATGATGAGTATGGCCGCATCGATCCGCTCATCAGCCGGCTGAAGCACCTGTCGGAACTGTATTCCGAAATAGGCAGCTTCCACCGCTTCCTCGGTTCGCTATACCACCTGAAGAAAAAGCCGGAGGAGGCCTACCTGGCCTACCGCAATGCGGCTCTGATCACGAACGAAGCCGCCGACTGGTTAAACTATGCCGGAGAGGGGTTGCTGGCTGGCAACCGCAAAGCTGCCTGCCATGGGTTGGGCGAGTATTTGCAACTGACTTCCGATTCCGGCCCCTTCGACGAAAATACCTGGTGCTTATTCGCCAGCCTGGTCAGCGAATTCGGCCACTACGAGCCTATGAAAAATGTGGTGGATCACTACCTGGAAGTGGAGGAGCCCAGGCCCGAAATCGCCAGGCTCTTCTTCGAAACCGGCCTGTATCTGTTGCTGCTGGCCGGGGAGCAGGAAAAAGCCGGGCAATATCTAAAGCGGCAGCAGGCAGCGCCGGCGTCCGCCAGGACCCTGCTGGAGGAAATGCTTTCGGGGTTCCCGAACGAACCATTGAAGGAACTGGCCACCTACATCGGCACCTTGAAAAAACCGGAAAAACGCGTCCAGGCCCAGGCCCTGACACCCCTGGAACTGGACGATAACGAAGGCTTCATTTACACCTACAAACGGGACCGCAACTTCGGCTTTATACGCAGCGAACGCGGCGACCGTTTTTTCTTCCACCGCAGCGCCATTATCGACGACGAGCTGCATAATGTGATCCAACAGATTCCGGCCGGCGAACGGCCCAGTATCGCCGTGGAATTTGAACCCACCCAGGGCCCCAACGGCCCTGTGGCCATCAAAGTATCCCTGGTGCGCACGGCCGAGGATGTCCTGAAGCTGGCCGAAAAGTACGCTGACGCCGGCGATTATCCCAAAGCTATAGCCCAGATCAACCAGTTGCTGAGCAAAGATCCCAACTATCCGGAGGCCAAAGAAAAACTGGAAGTTTGGAGAGAATACGCCCGCTTTACCGGCATTCCCAAAGGCAATACCCCCTACGCCCGCGCCAAACGGGCGCACGTGCTGGAAAAGGACCTGGAAAAAGCTACTTACCTCTTTCAGCAGGCCATCGAAGAGGATGACCACACTGCCAGCGCCGTGATGGACCTGGCCTCCCTGCTCAATCAGCGGGAAAAACCCGACGAAGCAATCGCCACTTTGCATAAGTACCGCGACAAGGTGCCTAACCAGAAAAGCGTCGATCACCAACTGATCGTCTTCTATCAGCGGGCGGAGCAGTTTGAGGAAGCCATCAGGTTGCTGGAACAGAAGCTGAAGGATACCCCGGCCGACTGGAAAAAAGCCCAGATCACCTGGCAGATCGCCAACGTATTCCTGCGCATTCCGGACTACGAAAAAGCCGAAAAGCATTTCAGGAATGTCCTGGCCATGCAATCCGATAACCGGGCAGCCAAACGCAACATCGCCTTTTGCCTCTTCAAACAGGGAGATCTGGACCAGGCAGAGGAACAACTCAACGAAATCCTCAGCGCCGCCGCCGACCAGCAGTCTGTCAATATGCTGGCCCTGATCGACAAGGCTCGCCTCGGGGATCCGACGCACGAGATGGAAGAGATCATCATTGCTTCGGCCCTGTCCGATTTCTCCCGCGAAACCAGCGGTTTCACCCAGTTTATGCTCGACCGTTGCGATTATCAGGGCGTACCACCCGACCGGGTTCAGCGGGAAGCCTTCAACCGCAGAGACATCCAACACCTGGAAAAGCGGGCCAAAGACCTGGGGGTCCGCCGCCCCGAAGACCGCGCCGGGTACTTCCTGTCGGCGGCCAAGATCCACTCCCTGCTCGACGACGAAGACCCCAGGCAGTTCTACAGCTACCTGTGCCGCAGCTTCGCTTCCAAGGGCGACGCCGTAGTGCTCACGCAGGGCAAATCCCTGGATATCGCCCGCGAGTTTTACTGCGAAGCCCTCGTGGTGTACGACGGCGCGCGCAGCACCAGAGGGGATGAAGCGGACGCTCACGTCGCGCTGGTTCGTTTTTTGTATTCTACCTATGATCAACACCGGCTGATACCTATGCGGCCCGGCCTTACCTCTGTCGGCGAATCGCTGGTGGAAATTCTCAACCGGCATCCCGACCCCAACCGGGTTTTCACCTGGGTCAGCTACCTTATTTACCGCAGCCGCTTCGCCGCCGAGCGCATACTGAAGCCCATATTTGAAAAGTCTACGCTCCAGGCCATGGCGACCAACTACCTCAAGTTGAAAGACATAGACGTGCCGGAACAAATCAACCACCTCAAGGATTTTGCCACCCTCTGGAAAATCCTGCAACGGAAAATGTCAGAAAGAGAACGCGCCTTCTCCAGCGAATTTCAGCAGCTGAAAAAACTGGAGCTGACCACGGTTTCGCTGGATAACGGCGCCACTCTCCTGGACAAGCTATACCAGCAACTGCTCTTTGACCTGGACCAGCAGCGCGTGCTGGAGCTGCAGCGCCTCGTCAAGATGGCCCTGGAAATGTGCCAGCAGTCAGCTTTTGAAGATGTGGAACGGCTGTGCAATCAGGTTATCGAGGGCTGCGAAGCGCTGCTGTCGGAAATCGCCAAAGATCCTACGCGAATCTCGGTCGAAGATATCTACCCGGTGGTGGAGTCTCTGGAAAATACAGTCTTCAACCGGCGCGAAGAACTGTACGAAGGCTCTCTGCCTGAAATTACGCTGGGCCTGCCCGTCCCGCCGCCGGATCCCGATGACAACCGACAGATCGTCCTGCAGATCAGCCTCAACAACAAGATGGGGTCCAGCCCGGCCGAAGGCATCGAGCTGATCGTGCAGGAAGAAGAAGGCGTCTTCAGCCTGATCGATCCCGAGATCAAATCTCCGGCTTCGCTGCGGGGCGGTGAACAACGCATCCTCAACGTACCGCTGCAACTGCACGAAAAAGCCTTGAAAGACCAGGCCTTCTCTCTTCCCGTATACGTGCAGTATCGCACCCGAGCCGGCGAAATCGCTTACACCGACGGCGGCAGAAGCCTCTCTGTACAACTACCGGTAGGTGAATTCGAGGAAATCTACAACCCCTACGCAAAATACGCGGAAGGCGGCATCGTCGGCGACGCCGAAATGTTCTATGGCCGCGACGAACTCATCAAAAATGTAAGCTCGGCCATCCTGGCAGCTAAAAATGAGACCAAGAGCGTGGTGATCTTCGGCCAGAAGCGGGCCGGCAAATCCTCCATCATGCATCACCTGAAGTCCCGGCTGGAAAAGGACGAGGACTTGCTCATCATCGATATCGGCAACCTGGGGGAAACAATTGATAAAAATGCCAAAGCGCCGCTGGAGTACATCTTTCTCAGAAAGATTCTGCTCCAATTGCAGTATGCCATCGAAGACAAAATAGAAGAGGGCAAACCGCCTATAAAGTTCGAATTGCCATCAGAAAAGGATTTTTATGATGCACACAGCCCGTTGAATACCTTCTCGGAGATTTTCGACAAGTTTCGCCGCAGCGCCAGGAGAAAAGAGGGATGGAAGAAAACCCGGGTGGTGCTCTTCATCGATGAGTTCAATTATATTTATACCTATATCCTGGAAGGCTCGATACCAAAGTCGTTTATGAAAACCTGGAAAGCTCTTCTGGAAAAGGGCTACTACAGCGCCGTGCTGGCCGGGCAGGACGTGATGCCAAAATTCAAAGATGTTTTCCCCAACGAATTTGGCACGACCCAGGATGAACGCGTCACCTACCTCAAACAGGAAGACGCCAGAAACCTGATCGACAGGCCCATCCGCATCAAAAAAAACGATGGGACGACAGAGAGCCGTTATCGCGAACAGGCTATCAATTACATCCTGGACCTGACCGCCGGCAGCCCCTTCTATATCCAGATCATCTGCAACCGGCTGGTAGAATATATGAACCGCAAGAAAATACGCCTGGTTACGCAGGCCGACGTGGAGCAAGTGAAGGAAGAACTCATCTCGGGCGCCAACTCCCTGGGCAAAGACAAGTTTGAGAACCTGTTTAACTCCGGCGATACGGCCGAAGATGCCATCAGCGACGAAGACGTTTTAAAGGTGATGACGGTCATTGCCCAGAACAGCAAAACCAGCCAGGGCCAGTGTGGCCGCCATAACATCATCTGCGAAACCCAAACCGGGATCGATGAAATCCTGGAAGACCTGGTCAAGCGCGATGTGCTCGAACGCAAAAGCGGCCAGTATTATTCCATCCGCCTCGGCTTGTTCCGGGAGTGGCTCCTGGTACATCCTTTCGAATAGCTGCTATAATGAATGACCTGACCATTAACCCCTTTGCCGACTACGGCAACATCATCGTCGGCGAGCGATTCATCCCGCGCAAAGCCGAACTGCGGGCGATTCACAACCGGGTGCTGCCCTGGGACGGCGGCAACCTGGCCGTGGTCGGCGACTACCGCATCGGCAAGAGCAGCCTGGTGTACAACGCCCTGATGGAGCAAAAGGAAGCCCTGCTCGAAAAGAAAATCATGCCGATGTGGATCGACATCGGCACCTATGAGGATATATCCTCTTTTTTCCGGGCCATGATCAACAAAACCTGGGAAGAACTGGAGGAACAGGAATGGGTCACGCCGGCTATACAACGGTCCTACGAACAACTGATGCAGGCGCAGCGTCCCTGGAGCGAAGAGGTCGAACTGGTCCAGCGGTTCTTTGCCAAAGTGCGCAAGAACGATATAAAAGTTATTGTCGTGTTGGACGAATTCGACCATGCCCGCTACCTGTTTCGCGACAAGCTCTCCGGCTTCCAGGCGCTGCGGGAATTATCCTACCGGCCCGAATGGAAAGTCACCCTAATCACCTGTTCGCGCCGGACCATCAAGGACATCGAGTTGCAGACCCGCGCCATATCTACCTTTGCCGGCATTTGCCACGACCTCTACCTCGGCGTTTTCCAGCCCGCCGAGCAGGAGGTTTTTTTCGAAAAACTGAGCCGGGCCGGGATTCCCGTCGATGAAGACTTAAAAAGCCAGTTTGAGTTCTTCTGCGGCGGGCATCCTTTCCACATGGATCAGCTGGGTTATGCCCTGGTGGAACAATACCGGGAATCGGGCACGCTGGATTTTGCGCAGGCCGCCGAAATGGTCGAACATGGCTTCATCGACAAGTATGACTACATCATCCGCATCCTTCGCGAAGACGGTAGCCTTTCCAAACTGCTCCAGATCCTTTTCGGCCCTGTCGTCGACGTCGACGAGATCGACATCGACCGGCTCAGCCGCTTTGGGTTCGTCCGAAAGTCGGCCGACGGAAAGTACGAAACCTACTCCCGGCACTTTTTCACCTACCTCAAGATCGTGGAACGGCGGGAAAACTTCTGGCCGGCCTGGAAAAACATGGAAACGCGGCTGCGGCAACTGGTGCGTTCCACCCTGGAGCGCCACTACGGCGCCGGCTGGCTGCCTGCCCTGGAAAAGGCCCATCCCGAGCTGAGCCGCGACATTTTCGACCGCCTGCGCGGCGAGTTGCAGGTCGAACAGGCCTACTTCGAAAGCCGCGCTCCCCGCAACCTGCTCGAGATTGCCCAGCCCCGGGATCTCTTCGCCATTGTCGACGCCTACTGGGAACAATTTTCCTCAGTTGTCCAGCAAGACCACGATGAATGGTCAGAGCGGGCGCGCCTGCTCTCCGTTGCCGGCGCCCCCCTTTCTCAGGACCGTGACCAGTCGGCCCAGGAAAGCCAACGCCGCCAGGCAGAAGCCCTGATCCAGGAGATTCTTGAAAATATTGAAATGGGGTAGCGCTACCATTCATATCACAAAACGAATGAAAGAAAAGATCAGCCAACTCATCGCCAACCCGAGGAACATCATCCTGCTCTACGCCCTGTTCGCCATAGCCGCCAGCGTCCAGGCCGTCGCCGCCGGCAAAAAGACCTACCTCGAAGGCGGCCGGGAGTACAACCACTACAACAACTACACGATCTTCAAAGCGTCGTTTTTCCACCTGAAGAACGACCAGGACCTGTACATCCTGTACCCGGAAGAACACTGGGACCTGTACAAATACACCCCCACCTTCTCCGTTTTTTTCGGGCTGTTCGCCGTCACCCCGGACTGGCTCGGCCTCAGCCTGTGGAACCTGCTGAATGCCCTCGTTCTGTTATTCGCCGTCTACTACCTGCCAAAGCTGGACAACCGGGAGAAAGGGCTGATCCTGCTGATCGCCCTGATCGAGCTGATGACCTCCATGCAGAATGCGCAATCGAACGCCCTGATCGCGGGGTTGCTGATCCTGGCTTTGGGGCTGCTAGAAAAGAGGAACTACTCCCTTGCCGCCCTGAGCATCGTATGCACGGCATTCATCAAACTGTTCGGGATCGTGGGGTTCGCCCTGTTTATTTTTTACCCGCAGAAGTGGAAGCTGATCCTTTATGCCGCTTTGTGGACGGCGGTGCTGTTCGTCGTGCCCCTGGCCGTTGTCGATTACGGGCAGTATATGGCACTGCTGGACAGCTACCGGCGCATGCTGGCCGAAGACCATTCTCTGTCCTACGGGTATTCGGTCATGGGATGGCTGCACACCTGGTTTTCGGTTTCCATAAGCAAGAATATCGTCGTCCTGGCCGGCGTCATCTTGTTCCTGCTCCCGCTGGCCAACCTGAAAGCCTATAAGGATTTCGGTTACCGGTATTTGCTGCTGGTATCCGTCCTGATCTGGGTGGTGATCTTCAACCACAAGGCAGAGTCGGCGACCTTTATCATCGCCATGGCCGGTGTGGCGCTGTGGTATGTAAACAGCGAAAAGAGCGCGCTCGATACCGTTTTGTTCATCAGCGCTTTTGTACTGACTTCCCTCTCGCCAACCGATATTTTCCCGCGGCCGGTAAGGGAGGAATGGGTCAAGCCCTACGTGCTGAAAGCCGTTCCCTGCATCCTGATCTGGGGGAAGGTGCTTTGGGACATGGCCACCTGGAGGCCGGGCAGGGAGAGAGGCAATGACCTGGGAACAGCGTTTTAAGGCAGTAATTAAGCCACCCGGCGTTGGGCCGGGTTATTGGGTATTGCCGGAAGTTCTGCCCGGCGTCAATAACCAGTAACACCAGGCAACCCGCAACAGGCAAAATAACAAATAACTTCCTCCGCTCCACGCAAGCCCCCCTCCCCGGCAACAACCTTCCCGGAATTTTGTATTTTACCCCCACAAAAAAGAGCCTATGAGACACCTTGCCGGAGCCATGGCCCTGGCCGCGCTGCTGACGGCCTGCGGCCGGGGAAAAGAACTGAGTTCGCTGGATCCCGTCAACTGGGAGAAACGGCGGATAACCCTGCAACAGCCGGACAGCCTGTCCCATGGCAGCACCTACCTGTCCATCTACTCGGAAATATACGACCGCAACGTGCAGATCACGCATCCGCTGACGGCTACCGTCAGCATGCGGAATAAAAGTTCTGCCGACTCCGTCTACATACACCGGGCGGATTACTACAGCACCGACGGGCGGCTGATCCGCACCTATTTCGACTATCCCATCTTTATCCGGCCCCTGGAGACGATCGAGATCGTCATTGACCAGAGCGATAAGGAGGGCGGCACCGGCGCGAACTTCATCTTTGAGTGGTCGGTGCAAAAAGGGGCCCTGGAGCCCTTTTTCGAGGCGGTGATGATCTCCACGACGGGGCAGCAGGGGATTTCCTTTACGACGCAGGGGGTGAAGCGGTAGGGAGGCGGATATTCGGTTTTCGCGACCCAGGTATATCAATGAAAAGCATAAGCCGGTTTATGAGGATCAAAGAACAGTATTGGGCCAGCGTGAAGGTGGCGTCACTGGTGTGGAAGAAGTTCAGGAATGCCTTTACGGACCTCGTCCCCATCATCCTGGTCGTTGCCTTTTTTCAGGTGGTGGTGCTTCAGCAGCCGTTTCCCCAGTTCCGGGAGGTCATCTTTGGCAGCCTGCTGGTGGTGGTGGGGCTGATGTTGTTTATCGAAGGGCTGGAGATGGGCCTGTTCCCCATCGGGGAGGCAATGGCTTATGCGCTGGCGCGGAAAGGGAGCATCTTCTGGTTGTTGCTCTTCGCTTTTGCCCTGGGTTTTTCCACGACGGTGGCGGAGCCGGCGCTGATCGCCGTCGCCAAAGAGGCGGCCAGGATTTCGGCGGGGGCGGGCCTGATCGAGGCCAGCCAAAGCGCCCGGGATGCTTACGCCAACGGCCTGCGGCTGTCGGTGGCGCTCTCAGTTGGGCTGGCCCTGGTGATCGGGGTGTTGCGCATCCTCCGGGACTGGCCCCTGCCCTGGCTGATCATCGGCGGATACATCATGGTGATGGCCATGACCGCCATTGCGCCGGAGGAGATCGTCGGCCTGGCCTACGATGCGGGCGGGGTGACCACCTCTACCATTACGGTACCGCTGGTGGCGGCCCTGGGCGTGGGCCTGGCCAGCGTGATCAAGGGGCGCAGCCCGCTGGTCGACGGCTTCGGCCTCATTGCCTTTGCTTCGCTGATGCCCATGATCTTTGTCATGGGATACGGATTGATCGTTTTTCGTTAAAAAGCTATAATATGTCCTCTGTGTTATCGGACCTGGGCGACACGCTGCTTTCTACCCTGCGCGACGTGGTGCCCGTCCTTTTGCTGATCCTTTTTTTCCAGCTGGTGGTATTGCGGCAGCCCATACCCCATCTGCGGAGGGTCATCCTCGGAGGCGTTTACGTGGTGATCGGGCTGGCGCTTTTCCTGCTGGGGCTGGAGAAAGCCCTGTTTCCATTGGGGGACATCATGGCCAAACAGCTGTCCGATCCCGGCTTTGTGGCGGGCCCCGACGGCGGGCCGCCGGGCTGGGGCGATTACTACTGGATTTATATTTTTGCCGCCATGATCGGCTTTTCCACCACCGTGGCCGAACCTGCGCTGATCGCTGTGGCGTTCAAGGCCAACGAAGTGTCGGGAGGCACCATCAGCCAGTGGGGCCTGCGGATTACCGTCGCCCTGGGCGTGGCCTTCGGCCTGGCGCTGGGCGCCTTTCGCATCGTGACGGGCACGCCGCTTTACATTTACATTCTGGCTGGCTATATTGTGGTGGTCATTCAGACGGTTTTTGCCCCGAAGCAGCTCATCGCGCTGGCTTATGACTCCGGAGGGGTCACTACGTCTACCGTCACCGTGCCGCTCGTGGCGGCCCTGGGGCTGGGCCTCTCGGATTCGGTTCCCGGCAGGAACCCGGCGATCGACGGGTTCGGGCTCATCGCCTTTTCAAGCTTATTTCCCATCATCACCGTGCTGGCCTATGCCCAGTTTATGGAGTGGTGGATGAAAAAACAAAATAAACAGAACCATGCGGTTTAAAGTAACTATTGCCGTCGTCAAGCCCAATATCACGGACAAGATCGTCGAAGCAGCCAAAAAAGCGGGCGCTACCGGCGCCACGATCATCCCGGGCAGAGGCACCGGCATGCACGAAGCCAAGTCGTTCTTCGGCCTGAGCATCGAAGACCAGACGGACGTGATCCTGTTCCTCGTGGAGGAACACGTGGTAGAGAACCTGCTGGACGTCATCCAGACGGCCGGCAACTTCTCCGAACCGGGCACCGGCATTGCTTTCGTGTTGCCCGTAGAGCACGTGGCCGGGCTGGAGAGCCAGATGAAGAAGTTTAAGGAGCAGGCGCGGGACCAGTATTTCTAAAAACCATTTCCGACATGAATTCCAAAGGAAGAAGCTTTCAGAGCGCCAGAGACGTCATGGTCAAAAAGGTAGTCTTTGTCGACGGCATGGCCACCGCCAAGGAAGCCGTCGAGCTGATGCGCCGGGAGAAGGTCGAAGCGCTCATCGTCAAAAAACGCGATGCGCAGGACGCCTACGGCATCGTTGTGGTGCAAGACCTCATCAAGGGAGTGATCATCCCCGACCGGACCTCGGAGGAGGTCAACGTTTTCGAGATCATGAACAAGCCCGCCATCAGCGTGCCGGCGGACATGGATGTACGCTACGTTGCCAGCCTGCTGATCCGCGCCGGCCTGCGCATGGCGCCGGTGGAGGAGAAGGGCGAATACGTCGGCATGATCTCGCTGACTACCCTTATCCTGGACAATATGCTTTTCTGATCAAAATTATTGGTATGAAACGATTTCTTTTTCTGCTCGCGCTCCTTCCGAACAGCGGGTTCGGACAAACCTGTTCCTGCTCTGACAACCTCGAATGGGTGATAAAAACTTTTACCGAAAATGACGCCGGCGCGCAGGCGACCATTGAATCCAAAGGCGAGCAAGCCTTCCAGGAGCACAACGAGAAATTCCGGGAGAAGGTAAAAAAGATTAATGATCTTAGAACATGCACCCCGGTCCTGTACGAATGGCTCCTCTTTTTCCGGAGCGGCCATCTGGGGATACAGCTCCTGGATCAAAGCTCGGGGGGGCAGCAATTATCCGAAGAGGAGGCTATCGAAAAATACCGGAAAGAAAGGACGTATCCCGTTTCTGTCGAGGCGTTCGAAGAGGAAATGACCAAACGGAAGGAACCCGGATTCGAAGGGGTCTGGGCCTCTTCCGGATACAAGATCGGCATAAAAAAAGAGGGGGAGAACTACATGGGTTTCATCATTGAAGCGGATGGCGTGTACTGGCACGAACGGCAGGTGAAGCTGGAAATTTTTCCTGCGGAGGCCAAAGGGCAATACAAGGCGTCCTACTATATGAGAGACCATTCGCTGCGGGAATTCCCGGATGTGAAACTTGTCGGCAATAATTTCCTGCAGGCCGGATTCACCGTCTGGGAACGGGTGAGCCCGCAGCAGGAAAACGACGCTGCTGCCGAAGCCTTTGCGAAGGATAGCGAAATCCTTGCCGCTCAGTCCCCCTTCGTCCGGAAGCTGTCCGACCGGACTGCCCTGATTCGCATCTCTTCCTTTGCTTACGAGCATAAATCCCACCTCGACAGCATATTGTCCCAAAACCACGAAACAATCACCAACAGCGAAAACCTGATCATCGACCTGCGGAACAACGGCGGCGGCAGCGACGAGAGTTTCTACGGGCTGATCCCTTACCTCTATACCAACCCAATCAGGGTAATTGGCCTGGAGTACTACGCCTCGCCCGGCAATATGCAATTTATGCAGAGCATCCTAGACGACCCCGAATCGCCCGGAGACTGGAAGGAGTGGGCGGGGGAAATCCTGGCTGCCATGAAAGCGAATCCCGGGCAGTTCGTAACCACGGAAAGCGAACAGGTGTACGTTGAAAAAAGGGATACCGTTTATTCCCATCCAAATAACGTCGCCATCCTCATCAACAAGGGCTGCGCCAGCACTACGGAACAATTCCTGCTGGCTGCCAGACAGAGCAAAAAGGTGAAATTGTTCGGAACTTCCACCTTCGGCGCCCTGGATATATCCAATCAGGCCGAAGCCCCTTCGCCCTGCAACGAATTCAACCTGGTCTACTGCCTGACCCGGAGCAAACGAATCCCGGAAATGGCCATCGATGAGGTTGGGATACAGCCGGACCACTACCTCGATCCTTCTATCCCGGAATATGAGTGGATCGATTTTGCCAGAGGGATCCTGGAGAGGTGATCCTTACCGGATTTTGTATTTGGTGGCACCGGACCTTTTTTGCTGCTGCCGAAGACAGCGGAGAACAGCCGGGTTGCACCGGAAGTATCCCGCCAAAAGCAAACCGCGAAATTCAACAATATGAAAAACCAACTGCTCTTTTTTCTCCTTCTCCTCGTCGCCTGCCGCCTGCCTGCCCAGGACGAGGCCATCCTCCCAAAGCTCGAAGCCATCGCCATCATCGACCAGAAGGTGATGATGCCCATGCGCGACGGCATCCGCCTGGCCACCGACATCTACCGGCCGAAGACGGATAAGCCTGTGCCCGTCATCTTCTCCAAAACGCCCTACAATTTCAACTCCTGGGTCGACGGAGAACTGTCGACCAGCAACTACTTCGCGCCCGGCCACCGCATCCGCATCGAGGTGTCGGGCAGCAACTTCCCGCGCTTTGAGCGCAACCTGAATACGGGAGGAAACAATTACGATGAGGCGGAAGGGGTAGTAGCCCGAAATAAGGTCCATCATTCAGTGAAATATCCCTCGCAGGTGCGGCTGCCGGTGGTGAGGAGGTAGGGGGAGATGGAGGCTTGGTTTCATGTGTACATTGAAGTAAGCACTCAAAGAGGTGGACGCCTGCGGGTGCAATGCTAAGCGATCAAATGTACTGTTTAGTTTAGTTTACAACCCAACCGCATATGCCAAACCTACAAACACTCATCTTTCTAATATTCACCCTCACGCTCATGACCAAACACGCCAACAGCCAATCCCGGAAGATCATCCTGGGCACCAACGATCACCTGACGGTAAAAATGCTGAACCCAGAGGAACTGGAGGCGATGAAAAAAAACAGCGCCTTTTCCCAGGCCGGCACCCTGCCGGCCGATGGCGCTACGAGGACATTTGAAACCGCCGACGGGGAGATTATCCTGGAGTTTTACAACGGCGCGGCGATTGTGGCCCGTTCGCGGGAGGACGCCGCGCAATTGCCGCGGGTTTCCTTCCAGAGAGTGCTCTTCAGTAGCAGGAGAAACGAAGTGTCGTACTGGGTGGACATTGACGAAGCCTCCTTCAACCGCCTGAAGGAGGAGGCGAAGCAGTTCGGCCCGGGCGAACACCCCGCCTTTTTCGGGGACGCCTTCTACCAGATGGATTCCGGCCACGTGCTGGTCGCATGGAGCGAGCGGTTCAACCCCGGCAAATATGCCGTCCTGGAGAGCATCCGGACGCTGATCGGCTTCGACCCCGAACTGGCAGCGTTCCTGGAGAAGGAGCAGCCCGATCCGGTGGAATACGATATGCTGAGAAAAAGGCCGGAAGAACCCAGCTACGGCTTTCGTTTTGAAATAAAAGACGGCCGGCAGGCCAACCTGGAGGAGATAAAAGCCATCCTCTCTGTGGCTTTGAATATCGACAGGGACAGCCTCGACTTTTCCATGGAAAGTATAAATAAAGTAGGGGCGTCCTTCCTCTGGAATGCCGACAACCTGGCACTGGAGGATTTGCACCTTCCCTGTGCCGCCTACCTGGGCGAGGCCCTCGCCCGCCAGCACCAGCTGGAATGGGAGCAACCGGAGGGGTATGAATACTGCATACTGAAAAGCAAAACAGGCAGGAGGATTGATATTGTCGAAAGGCTGACCGACGGTTTTGTGGATAACGATTACTGGGGCGTGGTGGACCTGAAATGGACGGTGGAAGGCGTGGCCAGAATGCTTAGCGCAGAAAAAAAGTAGGGCCCTTTCTCTCTTTTCCCGGGGAAGTCCTTAACCGGTGTTCGATATGTAGACCCCAACCCCGGCGGACGATTGACGGTTGACGGCCGACGGCTGGCTGCGAAAATTGAGCCAACGAAAGTTGGGGGCTACATGTCGAACTTGGGTTAATTTGATGGTAACGGACTCCCCCTTTCAACCACTACCTGCCTCTTCCTTCACCGCCCACCGCTCCCACAGCTTCCGGAACCAGGGGTATCGGCTGGCCAGCAGGAACAGGGGCAGCAACACCAGCCACATGGCCCTCGACTGGTAGCGGGCGAAAACGCCGGAGAGCGGGCCGCACACCACGGCGTTGGCAACCAGAGCAAGCAGGAAAAACCCGATCAGGAGCTTCTGCGGCGTGGGTACGCGGGGGGAGAGCAACAGGAGGATGGAAATGAACAAAGCGCCCAGCAGGGCCACGCGCTGCACGTAGTTGAGCAGGCTGAAATCCAGCTTCCCGAAGCTCTGGCGGGAAAACCGGTACCGGCGCTGCTGCTCCGGCAGGCGCATCTTGATGGTCTCGAACGGGCTCGACCCGTCCAGGGCGGGAGCGGTGGTGTCGCCCACGTCGAAGCTGAAGAAGAGCTCCAGGCTCGTTTCGAAGCTGCGCGCCAGGATGATGCGGAGGTAGGTCCAGTCGGTCAGGACGTCCCCGAAGATCGCCTGGTATTCTTGCTTGTTCTCCAGCCAGCCGCCCGTTTTGTGGAGGGGGCTCTCCGGGTCCCAGATGAAGTCCAGCGGGATGCTGTCCTTGTATGCGCAAAAGCGGTATCCCTTTTCGGGGCAGGCCTCCGCCAGGTATTCTTCGATGACGCCCCAGTGGACGAGGCGCTGCATCAGGAAGACGTGCCCGCCCTTCGACAGGCCGAACCCCTCCCCCATCGCCCAGTTGGTTGCAGGGATCAGCAGGCTGGACAGCAACACCACGCCCCAGCTAAGGAGCAACGCCCGGAGCCGGATGAGCCCCCGCTTCCGGTACAGCAGCCACAGCAGGCTGGCCGCCCCCAGGATGAGGTAGGCCGTGAACAGGTGGGCGTAATGGACCGCCATGCTGTAAAACAGAATGATGCCAATAACCGTCTGGTCGCGAACCTTCAGCCCCGGCGCCAGCAGCAGCAAGCCCAGGCTCAGCAGCATCATCGGGGCAAAAATGTCGGGCATCAGGGTGCTGACGTGGACGGACAGCCCGGTGAACAGGGTGCAGAAAAACGCGAACCCCAGATACAGGGCCGCCCGGTAGCGGGCATCCACAAACTGGCGGAAGAAGTAGTACAGCAGCAGGGCCAGGATCAGTGCCTGTGCCAGGATGGCCAGCCAGAGGCTCTCCGCCAGGCTGGCGTGCCGGAGGAACCACCCGTAGAAGATGGGCCGGTCGATCGGCACGTAATTGGCGAAACCGGAGCTGATGTAGGTACCCGTATCCGGGAACACGAGCGGAAAGTTGTTGTAGAAGCCTACAAAACAGGTAATGACGGCAGCGATCAGGATAAGGAGCAGGGTGCGCAGCTTCAATGTGAGTGGTTTTAGGGTAAAAATAGGGCTTTTTGGGAAAGGCTCTGGCTAAAACAACAGATCAGGAAGTTGGTGTCAGGAAAATATTTTCCGGTCATAGATGTCGGCTCTGTTCCACTTCCAGCCCCTGGCAGGAATAGAAAGGCGCTGAGTGTGATCTTTTAACTTTTGGACAGGATCGCTTTTCTCCGGGCTGACCTGCTGCCGGAGCAATGTCCGGATCAGTTCATTCAGGCTGGTGCCATGTTGCTGCGATAAGGTTACCTTTTTCATTTTACACAGTTTGTATGCGCGAATATACAGCTATCAGCAGATGAAGTCAAAAGGCAGCTAAGCCGTCCGCAAGCAAAGTCCTTCTATCGGCAAAACCGGCAGCCGCCATGTGCTCCATTCCGTCAAAAAATTTTTCAAAATATTATCCCCCGCAAATTTGACCATTCCTGAAATTTTATATAATTTTAGGATCAGCATAAATAATTGTTTAACCAGGCAAGTCCACCTGTTCTTTGAGCGCCGGCTTTTTCCCATCTCTGTTTTCATTCCGGGAAATTGCATCCAGTGTCCCTTCTAACCGTCTCAGGGTGATCCTGATCATCCGGAGGAATGGAAACGATCTCGCGGCCAACGCTGAAAGACACGACATGGGCCAGCCTAAAAAACAATCGCCTATGAGTCCACCGTACCATCTATTGGCGGAGGTTAATTTTCCTCCGCCACAAAAACCTAAACATTTAGTGGATCTCGCTCGTATTTAAAAATGGTGTTTTTCCGGTAACGTAATGGAAAATAACACAACAAGAAATTGAAATAAGAAATACCGAGAATTGCCCTCCAAACTCTTCGTGCGGCACAGGTAGATTCGCTGAATGAAGAAAAAAAAATAAAAAAGTCAGCCTTGAATGCAAGGCTGGCTTTTTGTTGCTTTATCTATAGTCTTATTTCTTTAATACCTAATACAAGCGCTTTCTAACTGCCCCTTCCCCGGTTTACAAACACATTGAACAGCTCTGGATTCGGCTAGTGCCATAGCCCTTTCTATGGCCAAAGCATTTCATTAACCACAAATTGACCGCTCTTATGAAGAACCTGAAAAATTTTTCCGAATCTTTGAGGGCATGCATGCTGTTACTTTTCGCTTTAGCGAATTTCCCGCTCGCCTTTGCCCAAAATGAACCCTGCGGATTTGACGCAGCCCTGCAGATGATGCTTCAGCGGGATCCCGGCTACCAAAACAGAATTGAGTCATTTGAAGAAAATTACGAACAAAATTTTGAATATCAAGGGGGGGGGATTATGAAATTCCGATTGTGGTGCATATAATGCATAACAACGGACCCGAGAACATCAGCGACAACCAGGTGATCCAGGCCGCCTTAACTGTCGTCAACCTCGCCGGCGCACTAGTTTGGCGGTCCTGGCTCAGCGGCGCACAGTCCAGTGTAATTTGGGACACTCGGGACTTGCCTTCCGGTTTGTACTTCTATCGCCTCAGTCCCGTGGACGGTTCCCCTGAAAGCGGGAAAATAATCCTTCAGGAATAAGATTCCTTCACCATGCCCATGCCGGAATGCCTCCGGCATGGGCTATTATATTTTCACTTCATGCGCTATATTTATTCATTTTTATTCACTTTTCTCGCCACTTCCAGCCTTTGGGGGCAAGAAGGTTTTATAAAAACATACGAATTTGAAGGCGCCGCCGGCTGCGCCTTTCACAATATCATTTCCAAACAAGATACCCTGATTATTTTAGGTACCAGGCGAGTGGATTCTCTGGATCAATGGGGTGTTCTCTTAGCTAAAGCAGACACTTTCGGAAATATTCTCGATCACCGGGTTTATACGGATAGCCTGGGAGACTTTATGACTTTGGTGCCCAATTACAGCATTATCCGTACGGAAGACAATGGGTATTTAATAACCGGAATATTTCTATACCGTGAATCGGGTTTTCTATTAAAGGTTGATGTCAACGGCAATGTGGAATTTGTCAAAGAATTTCCCGATTCTACCGCATTGACCATTGACCAAAGAAAAGTATTGGAAGTTCCTGGTGGCTATCTGGTGGCTGGTTCCAAACAAAAACCGGATTACGCCAAAGATATATTTGTAATGAAAACCGATAAGCAGGGGAACAATCTATGGGAGAGGCAGTACGGAGTACCTAATATCGACGAAATAACCGGCAGCTTTCTCCAAATAGATGAAAACACTTTTATTTTAGGCGCTGGAAAAAGCAGCAAGCGAAATAGTGCAGCCCCGCTGGAAAAAGTATGGGGGAAAAGTAAGTTTTTTGCCATCGACAGTTTAGGAAATCTAAAATGGGAGTGGGAAGCTCCAACCATAAACGATGCCTTAGGCACGATAGGCCTGCACCACCTGGACAACGGTAGCTGGGTATATTCCAGCCGCACCTTCGAAATCACCAACCCCAACGACCCGTTTGGTTCGATCAGCCGCGGCAGGATCATTAAACGGGACAGCAATTTCAACATCGTCTGGGAAAAAACCGTTGGGCTGCCCACCAGCTATCAGAATGCTTTTATCGAGCTGGAGGCTACGCCCGACGGCGGCTGGGTAGCTGTCGGGCAAATGGCGGAACCCATCATCGGCGAACACCCCAACCCGCTCTCCGCCTGGATGCACAAGGTGTCTGCGGAGGGCGAAACCGAGTGGGAACGGCTGGATACGGTACTTTGGCACCCGGTCAGCGGTTCGGTCAATTATACCGGAGGGGCGACAGTGCTGCCAAGCGGCGCCATCGTTGCCTGCGGCTACAACAACCAATATCTGCCTACCGCCAGGTCGTATGGCTGGCTGATAAAGGTGGATGCAAGGGGGTGTATCGAGGCGGGGTGCAACCCGGTGAGCGTCTCAGTGCAGGCGCCCGAATGGGGGAAGTGGAAGGTATATCCCAACCCGGCCTTCGATGTCCTGAATATTGAACTGGAAGGTGCTCAGCCTGCGGATGCCGAGATCATCGACAGTTTTGGAAAGGTGGTTCTGAAAAAGGCGGGGCTGTCCGGTTTGACCACGCTGGATATTTCCGGCTTGCCTGCGGGCGGGTATTTTGTGCGGTTGATGAGCGGGGGGCGGGCGTGGGTGGGGAAGGTAGTGAAGGCGTTGAAGTAATTTGGCACGGGCCACTTTAAAGTGGCCCGTCCGAAGCACCCCGGCCGGCAAGGCGCCGGGCCGGGGCGATGATTCGAATATCGGTAAACAGCATATTTTAGTTACCCGTTGATCGTTGTTTGTTGTTTGTTCAGCCACCAACAATCAACGATCAACCTGCCCGCCAATAACCAATAACCTACCGAAGCCAAAGCAGCGGAAATAACCAATAACCTCCTCCCTACCCTCACTCCTCCTCCACCCGCACCCGGCTCGACTCATCCACCTGCTGGGCCAGCTTCCCTACCCTGCCCAGGTCCACTTTGCTGGCGCCGGAGGCGTTGACGTCTGCCTCTGCCACTTCAGCCTTCTCCGCGTCCAGCCTGGCGTTGCCGGAGAGGGAAGCTTTGAGAAAGAAGTAGCTGCCGCGCAGGTCCACCTTATTGCGCCCCTCCTGGAAGAGGATCAGGGAATCGAGGGCGACGTCAGCCTTGAACTCCTGGCTGCCGCTCAGGTTGATCTGCAGGGTACCGCCGTTGAAGCCGCCGATGCGCACGTCGTCGGTCTCTTCCAGGTCCAGTTGCTTCAGTTCGGGCAGGATGACGTGCAGGCGGATGGGAGACGACGGCCGCTTCAGGCTGGTGGAAACCACCAGGCGGCCGCCGAGCTGCTCGGATTCTACCTTATTGACCAGATGGGAGCGGCCGGACAGGCGCACGGAGAATTCGTCGCCCCGCTCGATACTGGCCTTGATCGGGCCTTCGATGCTGATTTTGGTGAAATTTTCGAAGGACAACCCTTGTTCGCCGTCGCCGGCGCAGCCGTTGCAGGCCAGGCCTTCTTCGGTCATCGTCCAGACCTGGTTGGGGTTGTGGTAGAGCAGGACGTCTTCGTCGGCTTTGGCGATGCGGGTTACGTAATCGTAGACATTGCCGTCGATGAATATAGACTTGCCGACGGGCACTTTCAGGTAGAGCTTTACCTCCTGCGCCCGCCACTTCTCGCCTTTGGGGATGGCGAAGGAGGCGGGCAGGGTGAGTTGGCCGCCTTGTTGTTCGGGCTGATACTGGATGGCATTCGCCCGGCTTTCGGCCGCGTTGAAGGAATGGCCGCGGGCTTTGTTCACTTCCGTCAGTTCGAATTGCGGGCCATCCGCTTTTTCGATATAAATGTTGATTTCATTGCTGATGAGCTGGTCGCCGACGAGCTTCATCTCGTCCAGCTGAAACCAGCTGTCGCCGTGGAAACTTTCCCCCATGCGCAGGTGAAGCGTATCGGTGGGCAAAGCTTCCAGGCTCAGCTGTCGGGTGATTTCTCCTTCCTGGGCGAACTGGCGTACGGACATGGGCAGCACGACGAACAAGCTGACGACGTTGAGGACCCAGAAAGCCGTCAGGCCGGCCCGCCAGGCCGGGCTCATGCGGGCGCCGTATAACAGTCGGGTAATCGTTAATACAAGAGCGAGCAACACCATCCCAATGATGATGAGCAGGTTGAAGGCGCCCAGCGTAGCCAGGAACGGAGGGTCGGGTGAAAAGAACTGAAAGAGCGGCCAGGCAAAGGCGACGCTGCCGACGGTGGCGATCCAGGCGGCGGCGAAAGCGAGGATCAAAGCGCCGCCGACCAGGATCAGCAGAGGCTTCCACAGCTTAAGCACCACCTCGATCACGGCCCGCAGCGCTTTGCCGACCAGGCTTACGCCCTGGCGGAGGGCCTCGCCGAGGGCGCCGGCCCCGCCGGATGCGCTAAACTCTTTTTTTTTACCGCCGAGTTCGCTGCCGAATTCCGAGACTTTATCGGAGATGTGCTGGAACTCCTCTTCGATGATGCGGCCGATGTTGGAGGCGTTGATCGGCTCCCCGCGCATGGCCAGGCGGTCGCTGGCCGTCTCCGCCTTGGGCACGATGGCCCAGAGGATGAGGTAAGCCGGGATGCCGAAGCCGCCGGAAATGGTGATCACGATGAAGAGCAGGCGAATCCAGAGCGGGTCGGCGATGCCGAAGTAAGCGGCGATGCCGGAGCAGACGCCGCCGAGCACTTCGTCTTCCGGGTTGCGGAACAGGCGCTTGCCGGGGCGGTAGCCGCTGCCCGTCGTTTTGCGGGGTTCCGGCTCTTCGCCGAGGGGCTCGGCGCCGAAGTCCTCGGGTGTGCCCATGATGACAATGGCGTCCTTCACTTCTTTCATGGTGATGATGGAACCTCGCTCGCCCAGGCTTTCCTGGAAGAGCTCTGCCATGCGGGCCTCGATGTCGTTGGTGATTTCTTCATAGCCCTCAGAACCCCGGAAGTGGCGGTGGATGGTTTCCAGGTAATTGCTGAGGTGTTCATAGGCGTCTTCGTCGATGGTAAAGGGAAAACCGCCTAAGTTGATATGCTGTACCTTATTCATTAGTCGAAATGTTTTTTGTTGAGCGATTGACGGCTTCTACGAGCTTGTCCCAGGTATCCATCAGGCTTTTGAGGAACTCCCGCCCGGTATCGGTTATAGAATAATACTTGCGGGGGGGCCCCATGGAGGACTCCTGCCAGTTGTACTGCAGCAGGCCCTGGTCTTTCAGGCGGCTGAGCAGCGGATAGAGCGTGCCTTCCACTACGATCAGCTCCGAAGCCTTCAATTCCTTGATGATGTCGGAAGGATAGGCCTCCTTCTCCGAGACGATGGACAGGATGCAGAGCTCCAAAACGCCCCTCCGCATCTGCCTGGCCATCTGTGTCCTGATCTTTTTCAATTCATTCGTTTTCATGTTTGCAAATGTAGGCATAAATAAAGTACTGTGCAATACAAGGTACCTAAAAAAACAAGGTAACATCTATAAAAAGGTACCTGGCGTCTACGAATGAGACGGCGTCTTTCGATGAAAGGTTACAATATGGAGATGAGAGTGGGCCTAACAAGTTGCCTGGGAGCAGCCTGCGTTTAACTTGTCAAGCCTCTTATCTCAAATTGAAAGATTCGGAATGGCTTATATTTTTGTTATGGGCCATTGCATGGTTGTACAAAATAACGTACCTTTGAATGTACAAAAATGGCAACTTATGAAAGCAGTAACGATATCTGCTCTGAGGGCAAAAATGAAAGCTTATTTCGATGAGGTAAGCAAATCATTGGAAGTACTTATTGTTCCAAGAAACAACGACGAAGACGATGCCATCGTAATCATGTCTATCAAGGAATATAATTCTTTGAAAGAGACAGAATATCTTTTGTCAACTGAAAAAAACAGGGCCAGGTTGGAAGCGTCCATTCAGCAACTAAAAGGAGGTAAGACAATCCCTTATTCACCCGATGAATAAATTGTCGTCATGAATATTGAATTCACGCAGAACGGATGGGAAGACTTTGAATACTGGCTCGAGAACGATACGGAAATCGCTGTTAAGATCAAAGAATTGATCAAATCCATTAGAGAAAATCCATTTAAAGGTTTGGGCAAACCTGAACCATTGAAATATGGATTAAAAGGCTTCTGGTCGCGCAGGATAACGCATGAACACCGGCTGGTGTATAAGGTGAGCGGGACAAGAGGCGCTGATCAGAAATGTTCCATTATCCAATGCAGGTTTCATTATGACGATTAACAGGGTTCTCAAAAAATAAACAAGGATTCATTGAAATCGCGATAGTCGACAGGCGACCGACAAGGCAGAGCATGCCGTAGTCGCCAGCCGACATCACTTCCCCTTGTTATACTCACCGGCTCGCCAACTGCTGCCGCAATTCCTCCAAATCTGGATGGCGGGAGTTGGTGCGGGTAGCCGCCTGAAGATGCCGGGCGGCTTCGGGGGAATCGCCCCGCCGGTAGTAAATGCCGGCCATCACGCGGTTGACGTCGATGTTGTCCGGGCGTTTCTCATACTCTTTCCGGGCATATTCCAGGGCTTTGTCCTGGTCTTCCATCAGCTCGGAGTAGAGCTGAGCGTATTCCAGGTTCATGTTGTGGCCGCTGTCGGTATCGTCTTTCAGCATGGCCCATAGCTCTTTCATGGTGCTGCCAAATTCCTCCTGCCTTCCGGTTTCTTTATAAATATGTGCCAGCGACTCGTAGAAACTGAATTCCGGAATGATGCCCGCGGCCTGCTTCAGCAGGCGCTCAGCCTCCGGATAGTCTTTTCTCTTGATGGCCAGATCGGCCAGAGCCCCGATGGCAAAGGGGTAATCCGGCCGTTCGGCCAGGATCATCTGATATTGTTGTTCGGCCTCTTCCGGGCTGCCGTAGTTTTCGTAGAGCCTGCCCAGGGTAAGCCGCGCCCAGGCCGTTTCTTCATACGACGGAAAACCAGCAGCCACCGCCAGCTTCATGGCCTCGATGGCGCCGTCCACCTGTCCGTGAATCTCGCGCAGATAGGATATGCGGGCATAGGAGCGCAGGTCGGGCCGGATAGACACCATCTTGTCGGCCATGGCCACGGCTTCATCGTAACGCCCCAGCTCCACATTGGCATCAACCAGGGCACCATAAATCTGAGCATTGTAAGGATTGATCGCCACGGCCTGTTTCGCCGTTTCCAGGCCGGCCGCAAAGTCGTGGAGCGACAGTTGTACCCCGGCCTTAGCTGCCAGTGCCCGGAAGCGGACGTCTTCGTCCGCTGTTTCCAACCGGATGCCGTCCAGCACTTCGAGGGCCGCCGGATAGTAGTGGCCGTGTTCGCCGGTGACGCGCGCCTCGTTGATGAAGAGATGGGCCAGCGTCAGCCGGGCCTCGTTTTCCGAGGGATCGCGCTCCAGCTTTTGCCGGTTTTCTACATACAGATTCTGTATCCGTTCCCACTCTTTTTCCTGCCGCAGGGCAGGGTGGCGGTCCAGCAGTTTGGGGACGGCTATGGCCTGCTGTTCGCTATCGCCGCTCTTTTGGCTGCCTGAATTGCAGGATATAAGAGGCAGGGCAATGACGGATAGGATCAATAAAATATTGAGGATTTTCATTTTTTTGACTTTTTTTATTCTGGTTTTTGACTGCTGATCATTGAAGGAAGACGAGGATTAAAAAAGACAGGATTCATGATGCTACTGGACATTTTTTGGACACAGAGTACTCCGAGAAGGCACAGAGATGCACAGAGGCTTGACTATCAACGGAAAAAACTTAGTGCACTCTGTTTTGAACTCAGTGCTCTCTGTGTCCAAAACCATTTTGTCCAGTAGTGTGGGCGGGATTTACAGGATTGCCCGAACGGTGCCGAGGTTGTGCAAAAAGTGTGGTTAGACAGGATTTACAGGATTTACAAGATTACGGCCCGAGCCGCCCATCCTGTTCATCCTGTTCATCCTGTCTACAAATTCCCACAGGCCACGCCGCCAATCCTGTTCATCCTGTTCATCCTGTCTACAAGTTCCCACAGGCCACGCCGCCCATCCTGTTCATCCTGTCCATCCTGTCCATCCTGTCTGCAAATTGCACAACCCCGAACGGAAGCCAGGCAACAAAATCCTTATCTGGTTTTTACCAGCTTCAGCACCTGCAGCAGTTGCCCGCCGGCGCCTTCAGCACGGGCGAAGTAGATGCCCGCCGGGTAATTCGCAGCGTCCCAGTCCACCTGGTATTCGCCGGCTTCCTGGAAGGAATTGGCCAGCACGTCCAGGCGGCGGCCGCTGATGTCATAGACCGATACGTTGACCAGGCCGGGCTGATCCACCTGATAGCGGATCGTCGTCTGGTTTTCGAAGGGGTTTGGGAAGTTGCCCATCACCACCTGGCGGCCTACCGCAGGCGTGCTCATGCCCAGGGCCGAAACCCCGGGGCGGTTGCCGGAGGAGGCCACCACGCCGCCGCACTCGCCGTCGCCGGCGAAGGGGTAACTTACGAACGGAAATCCGTTGATGAATCCCTTGTCGTTTGCTTCCACGCCGGTGGAATAGGTGAGTACGTCGAGCAAATCCTGGGTTACCGGGTTGGGGCCGCCGGCAGTGTAGTCGTCATACCACAGGCCGATGGCTGCCAGCACGACGCCGGAGACGGCCTGCAGCTCGATGCGGGTCACGTCGTCCTCCAGGCGGCGCCCGTTGGGGAAGCCGTCCATGTTGGGGATAAACTCTAGGTCGCGGGAGGCATTGTATTCCGGGTCGGTCAGCCCCAGCACGGCGGCCTGTATCAGGCCGAGAGAGCTGAACTGCGGGTGGTTGCGCGGCGTGGGCGGCACGGCCATGTTGAGGCGCAGCATGTCGCCTCCGTTGGGCAGGAAGTTGTTGATGAAGGGTTTGCCCTCCGCCAGGGGGTTGCCGTTTTTGCCCGTCGCCAGCTGGTAGGGCGGGAAGTTGGGCACGCCGGTGTGGAAGGCCGGCCAGAGGTCAACGGAACGCGGCAGGCCGGGGCCAGGCAGCAGCAACTCCCCGAAGATGGCGTCGTCGAGGGCAGTGCCGGCCACTGCCGGGCTTCCCTTGAGGACGTAGAGGCCGTCCTGGCCGTTGCCAAAGTCGAAGCTTTGCAGCGAATTGCGTTGGATGCGCAGGGGTGCCAGGGCGGGCACGGCGCCGCCAAACTGGTCGTCGTCCATATAAAGTGCCAGCTCGGGGTTGTAGAAATACTGGTCGAGCACGGTATCGTTCAGCTCGTCGTAGGGGGTCAGGGAATTCCAGTAGTCCTTCATGCCGATGGGGATGACTGCTTCGTTGGTCAGGGGCATGCCCAGGCGGGACACCTGCACCCAGTCGCCGGAATAGGACTCGCCTGCCGGTTCCAGCGTGCGGATGCGGGGGCGGCTGGCCGACGCCCATACGCCGATCACGTAGTCGGAGTCGAGGATGTTCCCGGGCCGGCGGCCGGCGCCGTTCTTCAACAGGTAACGGATCGGGATTTCCAGGGCGATGGCGCTCACGTTCTGGCAGGCCAGGCCGTCGCGGGGCGCGCCGTTCTGGCGGGGAGCGTCGCCCAGGTCAAAGATGCCGCCGAGGTCGACGAAGAAGGGGTCGTCCACGACGCCGCAGAATACGTTCTCGCCGGTATGAGCGCGGCGGTAGGCGCTGCGGAACAGGTCGCCGTAGGTGGTGTTGAGGCCGACCGGAGATTCGATCGAGCGCTCGCCAATGCGGGGCGGCGGCACGTTGCCGTTCACCAGGATGGGCAGCCAGGTTCGCCCGCCGTTGATGCTCTTCTCCAGCACGTAAGTAGTTTTCAGGTTCTGCTTGCCCAGGCGGATGTTGAAGAACGTCGTAGGATCTTCGTTGCGCTGGGAGAACGTAAAGCGATAGATGATCTCGTCGCCCGGTTTGGAGGCGTCGTTGTCGATGTGGATTTCGTAGCGCACGTTCTCGCCGAAGCTGTAGTAATTGGGCCCGCCGTGGGGCAGCTGCATGGGCACGTAGTTGGCGATGATCACGATGTTGCGCGGGTTGCGCGGGTTGCGGAACGCGTAGAGGTCCGTATTGTCGGCCAGCGGGTCGTTGGCGATCAGCGGCGCTTCCCGGTGGCTGGAGGCCATGAGGGTGCTGCCAAGCATCAGGGCGGCAAACAGCATCAGGCCGTATTTGGAAAGTTTATGGATAAACATGATAGATGATTTATAGATTAATGAGATTCACTCCTCATCCGTTTCCGTGCCGCTCCAGGGAGCAGCCAGGTAGGGGAAGCTGTCTTTAAAAGCCTTGTCGTTTTTGGTCACTCCGGTAGTGTAAGTCAGCACGTCGAGCAGGTCCTGGGTCACCGGGTTGGGGCTGCCGGCCGTGTAGTCGTCGTACCACAATCCAATAGCGGCCAGGGCAACGCCGGCGACGGCCTGCAGCTCGATCTGGGTCACGTCGTCCTCCAGGCGGCGGCCGTTGGGGAAGCCGTCCATGTTGGGGATAAATTCCAAATCTGCGGTGGCGTTATAGGCCGGGTCGGTCAGGCCAAGGACGGCTGCCTGGATCAGGCCCGCCGGGCTGAATGCCGGGTCGTTGCGGCCGGTGACGGGCACGGCCATATTGAGGCGCAGCATGTCGCCGCCATTGGGCAGGAAGTTGTTGACAAATGGTTTGCCGGCAGCCAGGGGGTTGCCATTCTTGCCCGTTGCCAGTTGGTAGGGCGGGAAGTTGGGCACGCCGGTGTGGAAGATCGGCCAGAGGTCAACCGAGCGGGGCTGGCCGGGGCCGGGCAGCAGCAGGGTGCCGAAGATAGCGTCGTCCAGGGCAGTGCCGGCAACAGCGGCGCTGCCTTTCAGGCCGTAGAGGCCGTCCTGGCCGTTGCCGAAATCAAAGGATTGCAGGGAGTTGCGCTGGATGCGCAGGGCGGCAAAGGCGGGAACCGCGCCGCCGAAGAGGTCGTCGTCCATGTACAGGGCCAGCTCGGGGTTGTAGAAATATTTGTCGAGCAGGGTGTCCGCCAGTTCCTGATAGGGCGTCAGGGAGTTCCAATAATCTTTCATGCCGATGGGGATGACCGCCTCGTTGGTCAGGGGCATGCCCAGGCGGGACACCTGAACCCATCCGCCGCTGTCGTCGGGCGCAGCGCCGCCGTCGTTAAGGGTGCGCACAGCGCGGCGGCTGGCAGAGGCCCACACGCCGATCACGTAGTTGGGGTCGAGGATGCTTTCCGGCTGTGCCGGCGCGCCGTCCTTCAGCAAGGTGCTGATGGGTACCTGGATGGCGATGGAATGGACGTTGTACTCCCCCAGGCCGTCGCGGGAGGGGCCGTTCTGCCGGGGCGCGTTGCCCAGGTCGAAGATGCCGCCGAGGTCGACGAAGAAGGGGTCGTCTGCCGGGCCGCAGTAGACGCGCTCGCCGCCGCTGCTCCTGGTGATGGCCTCTTCGATGAGGCCTTCGTACACCGTACCCAGACCTACACCGCTTTCGATCGAGCGCGGGCCGATGTTGGGCGGGGGCACCATGCCGTCGGTGATGAGGGTTTCGAAGCTCTCCCCGCCGTTCAGGCTGCGCTCCATGGTGTAGGTGGTTTTGAGGTTCTGCTGCCCCAGCCGGATGTTGAAAAAGGTGGTGGGGTCTTCGTTCACCTGCTTGAAAGTGAAGCGATAGATGATCTCGTCGCCGGGAATGGCGGCGTCGTTGTCGATGTGGATTTCGTAGCGGATGTTCTCGCCGAACGTGTAGTAATTGGGGCCGCCGTGGGGCAGTTCCGCCGGGATGTAATTGGCGATGATCGTAATGGTGTTCGGGTCATCGGGGCTGCGGAAGGCGTACACGTCGGTGTTGTCCGCCAGCGGGTCGTTGGCGATGAGCGGCGCTTCCCGGTGGCTGGAGGCCAGCAAAGCGCTGCTTGCCAGCAGGGCCAGCAGGAGGCTCAGAGCCGCTGATCTCAAGGGTCTGAATCGTTTCATTGGTGAAATTGATTTTAATTGAGTGAATTATCCGGGGCTGGCCGGAGGCATGGCAGCGGCAGAGGCTGCATCCGGCAAAGGAGCAGGCCGCAGCCGGGCGTCATAGCTTGCCCTGGCTTACCCGGAGGGTATTTTCAGGTTCGCGAACTTATTGTTGTACACACAGGGGGAAAGAAGCAACTGGCGCCAGAATGCCACACTACTAGACATTTTTCTGGACACAGAGTACACCGAGAAGACACAGAGTTACACAGAGACCTGATTATCAATGAAAAACACTCCGTGTACTCTGTGTTGTCCTCAGTATTCTCTGTGTCCAAAACCATTTTGTCCAGTGGTGTGCCAGAATGCCTTTTCCAAATTACTTTCACCTGTAGTTACGTAGAGGAGGGGGTGGATGGATTACAGGAGGGAGATTTTTTTTAATCACGCCACCGCATATCCGCTCAATCCCGAATCAACTGCAACTTCATCTTCCGAATCCGGTCTTCCAATTTTTCGGAACTCAATCTCTCGCGAAGGCGGTCCACCATAATCGGAAACGCAAAAGGCGTCGCCCGCTCCGGCCGGCTCAGCACCGTACGCTGCCTCTGAATGCGCCGCAGGGCCGCCCGCAGGCGCGCTTCTTCGAGCTGGAAGCTGCGCACCTCGTCGTAGGCCTGGAGGAGGAGCAGGTTGTCGGGCTCGTAGTCGCTGAACACGTCGAAGAAGAGCTGAGAGGAGGCCTGCAGGTGGCGGTCCTTCTTCTGCTTGCCGGGGTAGCCTTTGAAGACCAGGCCACTGATACTTGCGATGTCCCGGAAACGGCGGCGGGCCATCTCGGCGGCGTTGATGCTGGCGGGGATGTCTTTGCTCAGGCCTTCGGTGGCGAAAAGCCCCTGGCTGAGCGCCTCCTCGATGGGTATTTCGGAGTCGGAGAGCAGTTCGAAGCCGTAGTCGTTCATGGCGATGGAGAAACTGATCGGCTGCAGGCGGGAAATGCGGTAGGCGAAAAGGGCGCCCATGCCTTCATGGACGAAGCGGCCTTCGTAGGGGTAGAACAAGAGGTGATAGCCCTCGCGGCTCTGGAAGTATTCGATGAGGAATTCCTCCTCGTCGGGAACGTGAGAGCGGCGGGACTGCAATTCGATGAGCGGCTCCAGTTTTTGCAGCTCCACGTCGGCCAGGTCGCGGCGGCTCAGCTGCGCCATTTTGAAACGCAGGGAGGAGGAAAGCTGGGAAGAAAGGGGCATCCTGCCGCCCTGCCAGCTGGGAATCTTGCCGGTTTTCTTCTGGCTGCGCTTCACCTGCACCATCATATCCTTGATGCGCACCAGCTCCAGGCTGCGGCCGGCAAACCAGAAGACGTCGCCGGGGCGCAGCTGGGCGACAAACCACTCCTCGATGGTACCGATGCGCTTGCCGCTCACGTACTTGACCGTCAGGTTGGCATCGCCGGCGATGGTGCCGATCTGCAGGCGGTGGCGCATGGCGGTGCGGCGGCTGACGACCTTGTACAGGCCGTCTTCCAAGATCACCTTTTTGTATTCCTCGTAGGCGTCCAGCGACTGGCCGCCGGTGGTGATGAAATCGAGGCACCAGGCCCATTCGTCTTCGGTGATGCTGCGGAACGAGTACGTCCCTTTCACTTCCTCATAAATCTCCTCCGGGCGGAAGCCTTCCGACACGGCCAGGGTCACCAGGTACTGCAGCAATACATCAAAGGAGCGGATATAGGGGATCCGGCTTTCCAGCTCGCCCTGGGCGATGGCGTGCCGCAGGGCCGCCGCTTCGACCAGTTCCAGGGAGTGGGCCGGCACGAAGTAAATCTTGCTCCGGGCGCCCGGCTGGTGGCCGCTGCGGCCCGCCCGCTGCATGAAGCGCGCCACGCCTTTGGGGCTGCCGATCTGGATGATGGATTCCACCGGGCGGAAGTCGACGCCGAGGTCGAGGCTGGAGGTGCAGACCACGGCCTTCAGGATCCCCTGGTGCAGGGCGTCCTCCACCCAGTCGCGCAGCTCGCGGGCGATGGAACCGTGGTGCATGGCGATGGCGCCGGCCAGCTCCGGGGCTACTTCCAGCAGGTTCTGGTACCATATTTCGCACTGGGCGCGGGTGTTGGTAAAAATAAGCGTGCTTTTGCTGTTTTCCAGGACGGGCAGGACTTTCTCCAGCAGCCTGATGCCCAGGTGGCCCGCCCAGGGGAAGCGCTCGATGTCGTCGGGCAGGATGGATTCTATCTCGATCTGTTTGGGGATTTTGGCGCGCACCACTTTGTATTTGCCGGTTTCCAGGGTGTTGCCCAGCAGCACCGCCAGGGCCTCGTCCATATTGCCGATGGTGGCGGAGATGCCCCACACCTTCAGGGCGGGCAGCATGCCTTTCAGGCGGGACAGGGCCAGTTCCATCTGCACCCCGCGCTTGGAGCCGACCAGCTCGTGCCATTCGTCAACCACAATCGCTCTGAGGTTTTCAAAATAGCGGGAATAGCCTTTGGCGGCCAGCAGCAGGTGCAGGCTTTCCGGGGTGGTGACCAGCACCTGTGGCGGGTTTTTCTTCTGCCGGGCCCGTTCGCCGGATGTGGTGTCGCCGGTGCGGATGGCCACCCGCCAGCCGAGGCCCAGGCCGTCGGCGGCGCGCTGGATGGAGCTTTGGATCTCTTTGGCCAGGGCGCGGATGGGGGTGATCCAGATAGCGAGGAGGCTTGGCCCTGCCTCCAGCCCCCTCCCAACCTCCCCCAAAGGGGGAGGGGTAAGCCCAGGAGATGACTGCCTGGGAACAGTCGGCGGTAGCCTATGAGAAGCGTTCTCTTTTGCAGCCCCTGTTGAGCCTTCTCCCCCTCCTTCGGAGGGGGTTGGGAGGAGGCTTGAGGTTGGGAGGGGGCTTTTCCCCTCCAGCAGTATCCCCATCGCCAGGGCATAGGTCTTGCCGGTGCCGGTCGGGGCGTTGACCAGGCCGCTGTAGCCGTCGAGGTAACAGCGCCAGGCTTCGAGCTGGAAGGGGAAGGGCTGCCAGCCTTGTTGTTCGAACCAGTGTTTGGCGGGGTGGATGTTTTTCATGCTGGATAAATAAACGGGGATAAAGGAAGAAGGTTTACGGCTAAAAAATGGTTCACTGCTCTTTTTTTCCCGTTCAGCCTGCTATTTACCAAAGTTTACCCCGATTCATTTCCGCCTGCCAGTTGCATTTTCTATTTTAGGGATTAAAAAATCATCAGGTCCTAACCAGACAAAAAAAATAAAGCCCGATGCGAATAATAGCCTTGCTGCTTCTACTCCTGGCAGGCACATCCTCACTTTGCGCTCAGGTACCCATGTACCAGGCTGCCGAAGGCATCCCCTTTTACCGGCAGGGACGGGAACTGCCCTACGCCCTCACCGGCGGCCTGGAAGCGCCTCAGTTTGCAGCAATGCACCTCAACAGCGACGGCCAGGCCGACCTGCTCGTCTTCGACCGCGTAGGCGCCAAGGCGCTGCCCTTCCTTGCCCGCGCTACTCCGCAAGGCATTCAGTATGACTATGCTCCCGCTTACGAAGCAGATCTCCCCCCCCTCAGCCAGATGGCCAAAGTGCTGGACATCAACTGCGACGGGCTGGCCGACCTGCTGACCACCGAAGCGCTCGGCAGCGCCGCCGACGTGGCCGTAAAAGCCTACCTGCGGCAGCCGACAGCCGACGGCAGCCTGTCCTTTCAGGCGCAGCGCCTGCAGCTGTTCAACAGCCCGGGCGACACGCTCGTCCGCATCCACGCTTTCGACCTGCCGGCGTTCTCAGACATCAACGGTGACGGGCTGCCCGACCTGCTGTACATCCCGCGGGGCGGAACGCATATCCATTACTACGAAAATATCTCCCTGCAGGCAGGCGATTGCAGCAGCCTCGCTTTTGAGCTGCGCGACGACTGCTGGGGCCTGGCTGCCTACACCCTGGAAGGCGCCTTTGAGCTGTACGCCTGCGAGCCCGGGCGGTTGCCCGGCATCTCCGGTTGTGCCGGCTCGGCCATGCTGTTGCTCGACGACGACAGCGACGGCGACCAGGACCTGCTGTTCAGCGGCCTCTATGATTTTCACATCCAGCTTTTGATCAACGGCGGCAACGCCCACGAGGCGGAACTTAGCAGTTCTTCTGTTGACTGGCTCAACGGCGGCCAGGCCCTGCTGGAATTCCCCGCGCCTTATTTGCTCGACCTGGAAGGCAACGGCGGCGCCGACCTCATCGTAGCCACCAACCGCATCAACGGGGTGGGGTTCAGCCCCGATGGGGCCAACGTTTACCACTTCCGCAAAGACGCCGGGGACGGCAGCTGGAACCTCCGCTCCGAACAGTTCATGGTCGGGGAAATGGCCGACCACGGCTTCCGCTCCAGCCCGGCCGCCTACGACGTGGACGAAGACGGGCTGCCCGACCTGCTCATCGCTTATAATGCGCCCCATCCCATCTACGGCTACACTTCCCGCATCGCTTTGTATCTCAACACCGGCACCGCCGACGAACCCGCTTTCACCCTGGAAAACGAAGACTTCGGGATGCTGAGCATCCACAACCTCAAGGGCATCCATCCTGTCGTCGGCGACCTGACCGGCGACGGCATCCCGGAACTGGTGCTCGGCCTGGAAGACGGCAGCCTGCGGGCATATACCAACAGCCAAAGCGCTTTTTTCCAGTATTTTCCGATGGCACCCGACCCCCTGGCGGGCGTGCGGCTCTACGGTTACGCCCGCCCGCAGTTGATCGACGCCGACGACAATGGCACGCTGGACCTGCTGTGCGGCGCCCGCGACGGGACCATGGCCTGGATCGAAAATACGGGCAACGCCGCAGCGCCGCAGTTTGTGATGCGGGAAGATACGCTGGGCGGCGTGCTGCCGGAAGGGTACTTCCAGGAGTGCAGCCCTTTTTTCGTTAAGCAGGAAAACGGCAGTTTTCTCGTATATTACGGCCAGCAGAACGGCAGGATCAGCCTCTACCGGGGCCGGCTTGGCGAAGCATTTGAATTGCAGGAACCGCACCTGCCCGGCGTCGACGTCGGCGAAGGCGCAACGCTCACCCTTTATGACCTCAATGCCGACGGAGAACCGGAACTGATCGTCGGCAATAAGCGTGGGGGCATTGAAATATTCGAGGCCAGCCCGCTATCCACAACAAAAGCGGCGGCCGGCGGGCAAATTCCGGCAAGGGCCTTTCCCAACCCCGCCCGCGAAGAAACCTGGATAGAAACCGACGGCCTTGCCGGCCCGGCAACCCTTTTGTTGTTCGACGCCCTGGGCAGGCAGGTGCGCCACGAAAAATTAAACCCGGGCGGTTCGCCGCACCGGCTCGACCTATACGGCCTGGAGACAGGCGTTTATTTCTACTGCATCCACTCCGCCGGGCTGACAGGCGGCGGAAAATTGATCATCACAAAATAATGTCCTGATGGGAAAACTCTACAATAAACTCTTTATCTTTCTGTTAAGCCTGCTGGCTTTTCCTGCGGCCAGCCTGGCCTGCGACGGGTCCGGTTATGTGATCAACGGCCTGATCGACAACAACGACGGCACCTTCACCATCAACATGACCATCCACATTGCCGGCGCCAACTATCCCGGGGGCATCCTGGGCGGCACCCAGGGATTTTATTTCGGCACAGGCTCCCCCATCCTCAACGTATCGCCGGCGAGCCTGACCAGCCAGAACGGCACGACCTTCAACGCCGTAGTCGCGGGCAATACCGTCACCTGGGGCACGCCCGGCGCCGGGCCCTTCTTCGTCCAGAGCTTCGAGCCGACCCAGCTGTTCAACGTGACCGTAGTGGTCCAGGGCTTTCCCGGCGGCTGGAACGGCGGAGGCATGGAAAACAACGGCTGCCCGGGCGGGCCGGGCACCAGCAACCCCTCGCCGGGCTACTCCGGCACCTTCTGCCTGCCGCCAACGATCATGGTGGCCCCCTCCATCATCGACGCCTGCGCCGGCGACCAGGTCACGCTGACGGCCATCAACTCACCGGGGACAAACGTCAACTGGTCCAACGGAATGTCCGGCCCCTCCATCACGTTTACCGTTAACAACTCCACCGTAGTGACGGGCACGGCGTCCAGCAGCTGCGGGTCCGCCTCGGAATCGGTGACGATCAACGTCACGCCGCAGCCCGCGATCAGCCCGATACCCAACTTCGACATCTGCGAGGGGGACCTGATCAACATCAGCGCCCTGGCGCAGAACGCCGATTTCATTGAGTGGTCTACCGGCAATGTGGGCAACAACATCGTCTACCAACCCCTCTTCAGCGAAACGGTGACTGTCACGGCATCCAATGTATGCAGTTCGGTAAGCACCTCCTTCAACATCAACGTGACGCCCCTGCCCCTGCTGTTCGTCATCCAGGGCGACCAGACCATCTGCGAGGGCCAGATCGCCACCCTGGAGGTTTTATACGAAAACGCCACCAGCTTCAACTGGAACCCCGGCCCGCCGAACTTGTCCACCATACAGGTCAGCCCCACCCAGACACAGATTTATACCGCTACCGCCTCCAACCAATGCGCAACCCTGGAAGAAACCATCATCGTCGACGTGGCGTCCCTGCCCTCCATTGACATCATCCAGGGCGACCAGTCCATCTGCATCGGCGAATCCGTCACGATGGAGGTTTTTACCATCGACGCTGCCTCCACGAGCTGGTCGATTGGCGGCACCGGCAGCACCCGCACCTTCACCCCCACGGAGACCCAAACGGTGACCGTGACCGCGACCAACAACTGCGGCTCTGTTCAGGAAGAGATTCTCATCGAGGTATCTACCGGACCGGCCCTGGAAGTCATCGACGGCGGCCAGGAAATCTGCCCCGGCGAAAGCGTCACCCTCACGGTTTCTCCGGAAGCAGCGGATAACATCCTGTGGTCGAACGGCAGCACCGACACCACCATCACCGTCAGCCCCGGCCAGACGGAAATTTATACCCTCAGCCTGACCAACATCTGCGGCACAACCGATACCACGTTTGAAGTGAGCGTACTGGAAAATCCCGCCATCGAAGTGCTGCAGGGCGACCAGGACATCTGCATCGGCGACAGCGCTACCCTGGAGATCGACGCCAGCCTGGCCACCGCCCTGGCATGGAGCACCGGCGCGGCCGACACGACGGCCATTACCGTGATGCCCGGCCAGACGGAAACCTACGACCTGACCGCTTCCAACCGCTGCGGGCAGACGGACACCAGCTTCACGGTCAACGTCCTGCTCTACCCTACCGTAGACATCGTCGACGGCGACCAGACCATCTGCCAGGGCGAAAGCGCCGCCATTTCTGTCGAAGCTGCCAATGAGGACGTGTTCTCCTGGAATACCGGCGCGACGGACAGCCTCATCACCGTCAACCCCGGCCAGACGCAAACCTATACCGCCACCGTTTCCAACTTCTGCGGAGAAGACAGCGAGCAGATCACCGTCACAGTGAACCCCGTTTATGACACGAACCTCGAACTGGAAGCCTGCTCCGGCACGGTCACAACGTATAACGGTACCGAGCTGGACCCCGGCGAGAGCCAGGCTTTTACGCTGGCTACGGCCGACGGCTGCGATTCGGTGGTCAACGTGACGGTCATCGAGCTGCCGGTTTTTGAGTCGGATTTGCAACTGGAAGCCTGCACCGGAACCTCAGTCACTTACGAAAGTACCGTCCTCAATCCGGGTGACAGCCAGAGCTTCACGCTGACGGCACAGAACGGCTGCGATTCAGTGGTCCATGTGAATGTGATGGAACTGCTGCCGGTCGAGGAAGATCTGGAGCTGGAGGCCTGCCCCAATACCACCGTAACGTACGAAGGCACGACGCTGGCGCCCGGCGACAGCCAGGACTTCCTGTTCACCGCCCAGAACGGCTGCGACTCGACCGTCCACGTATCCGTCATCGAACTGCCGGTTTTCGAATCGGACCTGGCACTGGAAGCCTGCACCGGGACCACAGTGGAATATGAAGGCACTGCCCTCGATCCCGGCGCTGCCCAAAGCTTCACCCTCACCGCCGCCAACGGCTGCGATTCGGTAGTCAACGTCTCCGTGCTGGAACTGGCCGTCTTTGAGTCGGACCTGCAACTGGAAGCCTGCACCGGCAGCACCGCCACCTTCGACGGTACGGAACTGCAGCCCGGCGCTGCCCAAAGCTTCACCTATACTGCCGCCAACGGTTGCGATTCTACCATCAACGTCAGCGTGCTGGAGCTGCCCGTCTTCGAATCCGACCTGCAGCTGCAGGCCTGCAGCGGCACGACGGTGGACTACAACGGCACCACCCTCGACGCCGGGCAAGCGCAAAGCTTTATCCTCACCGCTGCGAACGGTTGCGATTCAGTGGTCAACGTCAATGTCCTGGAACTGGCTGTCTTCGAATCCGGCCTGCAGTTGGCCGCCTGCCCGGGCACGTCGGTTACGTATAACGGGACGGACCTCCTGGCGGGCACCGGCCAGAGTTTCACCCTCACGGCGGCCAACGGCTGCGATTCGGTGGTCAATGTGGAAGTCATGGAGCTGCCCGTCTTCGAATCGGATTTGCAACTGGCCGCCTGCCCCGGCGCGTCCGTCACCTACAACGGCGAATCTCTGGATGCGGGCGAGAGCCGGAGCTTTACGCTCACGGCAATAAACGGCTGCGATTCGGTGGTCAACGTGGAGGTAGCCGTATTGCCGACCTTCGAAGCCGACGTGGCCCTGGAGGCCTGCACCGGCAGCACTGCTACCTTCGACGGCACCGAACTGCAGCCGGGCGCCAGCCAGACATTCGCCTATACAGCCGTGAACGGCTGCGATTCCATCATCAACGTCAGCGTCATCGAGCTGCCGGTATACGACCAGGACATGCAGTTGGAAGCCTGCACCGGCACAACAGTTGAATACAACGGCATGGACCTGCCGCCGGGCTTTTCGGATGCCTTCACCTTCGCCACCCAGGACGGCTGCGACTCGGTCGTCAACGTGACGGTCCTCGAACTGCAAATCTTTGAAGCGGATGTGCAGTTGGAGGCCTGCACCGGCACGACCACTATGTTCGACGGCATGGTACTGAACCCCGGCGCATCCGAGCGCTTCGTTTATACCGCCGCCAACGGATGCGATTCCACCATCAACGTCACGGTGCTGGAACTGCCCGTCTTTGAATCCGACCTGGAACTCCGGGCCTGTACAGGCACCACAGTAGATTACAACGGCGAAACCCTGGACCCCGGCGCGGCGCAGAGTTTTACCCTCACTGCGGTGAACGGCTGCGACTCTGTGGTCAACGTCTCCGTCCTGGAACTGGCCGTTTTTGAATCAGATTTACAACTTGAAGCCTGCCCGGGCACTTTCGTGACCTATAACGGGACGGACCTCCTGGCGGGCACCGGACAGCCTTTCACCCTCATGGCGGCCAACGGCTGCGATTCGGTGGTCAACGTAGAGGTGATGGTATTGCCGGTTTTTGAATCCAGCCTGGAGCTGGAGGCCTGCCCTGGCACGACGGCAACCTACAACGGCGAATCCCTGGATGCGGGCGAGAGCCGGGCATTTACCCTCACTGCCGCGAACGGATGCGATTCGGTGGTCAACGTTTCCGTCGCCGTGTTGCCGACCTTTGAGGACGACGTGGCGCTGGAGGCCTGCACCGGAAGCACTGCGATATTTGACGGTACGCCCCTGCAGCCTGGCGAGAGCAGGAGTTTCACCTACACTGCCGCCAACGGCTGCGATTCCACCATCAATGTCGCGGTGATGGAACTGCCGGTGTACGAGCAGGACCTTCAGCTGCAGGCCTGCACCGGCAACACCGTATTCTACAACGGCATGAACCTGCCTCCCGGCTTTGAGGATACTTTTGTATATGCCACTCAGGACGGCTGCGACTCCACCGTCAACGTCTTTGTAGAAGAGGTGGACATCCTGGAAGAAAGCCTGGAGTTCTTCACCTGCCCGGAAACTACCGTCACTTACGAAGGGACGGCCCTGGCGCCGGGCGATGTTCAGGATTTCCAGTTCACCTCCCAGAACGGCTGCGATTCTATCGTGACGGTCAGCGTGCTTGCCCTGCCTACGTTCGAGACCGAGCTGCGGCTGGAGGCCTGTACCGGGACGAGCGTCACTTATAATGGCACTGTCCTCAACCCGGGCGACAGCCAGCCCTTCACCTTTATTGCCGGCAACGGATGCGATTCGACGGTTTTCGTGAGCGTTGCCGAGCTGCAGGTGTACGAGAGCGGCCTGGAGCTGCAGGCCTGTCCGGGCGAACAGGTCACTTATAACGGGACTATGCTGCCGGCGGGCGCCAGCCAGGATTTCGTGCTCAGCGCGCAGAACGGCTGCGACTCCACCGTCCACGTAGAAGTGCTGGTACTGCCCACTTACGAGCAGGACCTGCCCCTGCAGGCCTGCCTGGGCACGACCATCACCTACAACGGCACGGTACTGGCGCCGGGCGACAGCCAGAGCTTCCTGCTGGCCAGCCAGTTTGGCTGCGACTCGGTGGTCAACGTCTCCGTGGAGGGCGTGGAGGTCTTTGAGTCCAGCCTCAACCTGCAGGCCTGCTCGGGCAGCACGGCGGACTACAACGGCACCAGCCTGCAGGCCGGCGAGGTGCAGGACTTCACTTTCACCTCGCAGATCGGCTGCGACTCCATCGTGACGGTTTCAGTAATCGAGCTGCCGGTATACGAGCAGCAACTGCAACTGCAAACCTGCGAGGGCACGACTACTACCTATAACGGGGCCACCCTGGCGCCGGGCGCCGAGCAGGACTTCCTGTTCACTACTGCCGCCGGCTGCGATTCGCTCATCCACGTCACGGTTATCGGTGTTGATAATATCCTGACCGATGAAAGCCGGGCCATCTGTTCGGGGGATTCTTCTCTCATCTTCGGCGCTTATGAGAGCCAGCCGGGCCCGTACAGCGCCGTGTTCACCGCCGCCAACGGCTGCGATTCCACCCATACCGTGTTTTTATCCACCACTCCCCTACCCCAGCCTGTAGCGGAAATACAGGCGAGCTGCCCGGACAAGGACAACGGCACGATCGACATTCAGGTGAGCGGGGGCATGGCGCCCTACACCTTTATCTGGTCCGACGGCGCCATTGCCGGGGAGCGGGATGAACTGGCACCGGGGGCATATACCGTCACGGCCACGGACGCCCGGGGCTGCCGGCAGGCGCTCCCCGTTACCGTTCCGGAGCGCAGCCTGGAGGTGGAGATCGAAGCTAAAGACATCAGCTGCTTTGGGGAGGATGACGGCCTGATCTCATTGCAGGGCAACGGGACGGGCCTGACCTACCAGTTGAACGACGGCCCGCTGATGTCCAGCGGCTTCTTCACGGCTCTGGGCCCAGGGCGCTATGTGGCGCGGGCGGAGGACAGCTACGGCTGCCGCTACGAGCTGGGCGCGCTGGTCATTGAGGAGCCGGAGGAATTGCAGGTCAGGTTGCCGGAGGACACCACGATACGGGTGGGCTATTCGATCCGCATCCAGGCGCAGGCCAGCCGGACCAGCGGCCTGGCCTACAGCTGGAACCCCAGCGACGACCTCGACTGCGCCGACTGCGAAGCGCCGGTGGCCAGCCCGCCGTTTACCGTCCGCTACGAGGTCACTGTCCGGGACTCGAGCGGCTGCGTTGCCGAGGACGACATCTTCATCTTTGTCGACCGGAGGCGGAACGTTTACATTCCCAACGTTTTCAGCCCCAACGAGGACGGCAGCAATGACAAGTTCCTCATTTTCGGGGACGAGACGGTGGTCAATATCCGTTCGCTGAAAATTTTCAACCGCTGGGGCGAGTCGGTATACGAAGGCGGGGGCTTCCCGCCCAACAACCCGGCTTTTGGCTGGGACGGCACCTTCCGCGGCCAGGTGATGAACTCGGCTGTTTTCGCATACTTAGTGGAAGTGGAGTTTTCGGACGGGGCGGTGGAGTTGTTCCATGGGGATGTGCTGTTGATGAGGTAGGGGAGGTATATTGTTATAATCCCGCTCCGCCTTCGCCGCAGTTTCGGCGGGGGCGGAGCGGGATTATGGCATTGGCGGGGCAATAGTACAACCGACATTCACTAACCGCATAATCATTCGAATCATGAAAGCATTCAAAAAATCTTTCCATTCCCTGTTCTTCCTGGCCTCTTTGTTGTTGGCCGGCAGTTGCCAAAAGGACGATAGCATGCCGGCAGGCGATGTCGATGCCGCCGACACCCAGTTGTGCCTGGTGGAAGTGGGCGGCGTATTTCAGGACGTCCCGCTGGACGAAATGCCCGAATACCTGGACGGCGGCGAAGAAGGGTTGATCAGGAACCTGTATGAAGTCCTCAATTATCCCGCCATCGCCAGAGAGCAGGGTATTGAAGGCACGGCGATCATTGGCTACGAAATCGCCGCTGACGGGAAAGTGGAAAACCTTGAGATCGTTGAAGACCCCGGCGGGGGGATCGGCGAAGATGCCCGGTCGTCTTTTGAAGAGGTGACAACGGGCATTTCCTATTCGCCGGGCATTTTGGACGGGGCGCCGGTGCGGGTGAGGAAAGAAATGAAGTTTAGGTTTAGTTTGGAATAATGCCGCTTAAGCCTCCTCCACCCACTCCACTGCCTGCGCCTCGCTGCCCACGAACACGATTGCGTAGGCTGCAAGCTTAGGCACCTGCCGCAAGTCGTCCGTTTGCAGGTATTCCTGCAGTTGGGCGCGGGCCTCTGCGGCTTTTTCTTCCAGGCGTGCGGCGTCTTTTTTCCGGAGGTATTTCAGCTCGAAGGCGAAGTTCCAGTGGACGGGCACGCCGGGCAGGCTGGTACAGAGCAAGTCCACAAAGCGTCGCTCCATCTCTGTTTCGCTGCGGATGAGGTACACGTTGGAAGGGGTAAGCAAAGCGGCGAAGATGGCCTTTAGGTTGCTTTCGTTGAAGTTGCGGGCGTCGCGCACCGAGAGACGGCCGATCACTTTTTCCACCAGTTGCAGGAACGGCGCCAGGTCGTTGTCCGCCGCCATGGACACCACAGCCCGGCTGATCTGCTCGTACATCCCCTCTTTCAGCTTCGCGCGCAGGCGGAGCGTCTCGGCGAAGTATTCGTAATACAATTGCTTGATCACGGCGTTCGGGGCCCGGAAGGACCAGCCTCCGCCGACCAGCTTTTCGTAAACCGTGAGCATGCCCAGCCAGAAGAGCAGGCTGACGTAGTCGTCGCGCTCCCACTGCCGGTCGAAGCTAAACTGCGAAGTGAGCGTAGCCCGGGCCCCGCCGCCGGCCAGCACTTCCTCCAGTATCCCGAGGCTGTGCGATTCGCCGCCCACCCCCAGCAAACGGCGGATTTTGCCGTAGTCGCTGGCGATATTATCGTCCAGCATTTTGTCGGGGTAAGTTTGGTACCGCTGGTAATGGTCGCCGAAGTAGATCAGCATGTTGGGGTTGTACAACCGGTTGGGCGCGGCGGGATGGAACAGGTAGCCGTTGTACCAATTTCGGATATCTTCCAGCACGACAGGCATTTTATCTGCCGTCACGCCTATCTGGGACAGCATGTTTTCCGTTTCTGCTTCTGTGAAGCCCATCATGCCGTGCAGGGAAAGCTCCAACGAGATTTTTTTGCCGATGTTGAGCCCGCTCGTCAGGCTGTCCACCGTTACGGGGCTGACGCCGGTGACGAACATCCGGTCCACCAGGCCGGACTTGGTCTCCTCTTTGATAACTTCATAGAACTTGCGCACGAAGCCGTTTCGGCCGACGATTTCCTGGAAATGGCTAAGGTGGAAGGCGATCAACTCGTTGGCAAAGTGGTCGTACTCGTCGATGAGGAGATAAATCTGCTTGCCCGGCGCCCGCTTTTTAACCAAATTGAAGAAATCGGACAACAGGATGTTGGGTGCTTCGGCAGCATCCGGCATCTCGTAATCAGAGTCCTGAAAATAGCCCGGATATGCCGTTATAAAGTTTTTCACTCCGCTGCGCACTTTGGCGGTGAAATGGCCGAGCACTTGCTCTTTGGTATCCGTCAGTATGCCGCTGAAGTCGAAGTTGAGCACCAGATAGCAGTTGGCCAGGGGCGTGGTTTTTTTGCCGATGTAATACCTGCCGAACAGGCGGCTGAACTCGCCCTTCCATTCTTCGCCGTAGTAGTGCCCCAGCATGGAGACGAACAGGCTCTTGCCGAACTTGCGCGGCCGCAGGTAAAACAAAAAACGGCTGGCCAGGCCCTCCAGTTGTTCGATGTAGGGCGTGCGGTCGACGTAGTAGAACTCCGTGGCGACGTTCCGGAAATTGCTCTGCCCGTAGGGTAGTTTCATGGGGTGAAGATAGGGTTTTCTATAGATTTGAAAAATCTCCGGTGAAAGGAATGCCACCTGGTTTTCATACCCGCTTATAAACACATTGCAGATAGTTGCCGTAACGCCAAAAACACCCCACATTTCCACAGCCAGGCAGCCGCCAAAAACAGGGCAAAGCATTAGAAACGCGCAAGATTAAATAAAAAGCCAGTTTCGTATATATTAGCAAAAATTGATTTTTATGCAATTTATTTCTTATAAAAACTAATAAATGTTGTCATTTAATCAAATTTCACCTATTTTTTCGAAGCCGACTTCCAAAAACCGAACCAGTTTTAAACTTTTATCGTAAATTGTAACCATATCCCCCAAAATGACAGCATCCATACGTTTCCCGATTGCGGCTTTGGCAGCCCTGCTTTGTTTAGGCTTATTTTTTGCCTGAAAACCAGTACTTTTACCTAACGCTTATGCGCCGCCGCCCGGTTATGCAGAAGCGCCGGGGTTGGAGCTGGCCCGGATGACGCCGACTCATCTGGAAAACTTGCTCCAAGATATACTGGAGAAAGCCAGGAATGGAGAAGCGATTAGCTATGAAAGGGAAAAAACACTGAAGGCACTCAGGCAAAACCTTATAGACAACATGGCCGATCAGCCTGGCCTTTTGGCAAGGTTGCTTGCTCTCATTGATGAAATCCTATTGCTAAATGACGAACTAATTTATCCCGACGATGGAGAATCAAGAACTGATGAAAATAGTTGAGCAATACCATGCTTACTGGCGCACTCATGTCCACCCACTTGTAGACAAAGATCCCAGGCTTTATATACATTTTACCGACACCTTGAATCAGGTGGGAAGGCGCTTCTACGGCCCCAAATTCAACCTGGAACTTAATTGCGCCATTCTTGAGGTATTGTTTGATATATCCGCTGGGCCAATGTCGGATATAGATACCCGTTTGGAGCAGTAAATGGTTCCGACGGTGGAGAACCCAGAAGTGATGAAGAACGTTGAACAATATCTCGCCTATTGGCAAACTTATATTCAGCCATTGGCCGACAAAGAGCCAAAGCGTTACCTGCATTTCACTGATACCCTGAACCAGGTAGGCAAACGTTTCTACGGGCCGGATTTTTCTATTCAGTTCAATATCGCCGTTTTTTGGGCATTGGATCCTGCTCCCGGCGGGCCGATGTCAGACAAAGGCCATCGTTTGGAACGATAAACGATCCCGACGATGGAGAGCCAACATATCTTTGCCTCCCTGTCGCCAATCACTAAATTGTAGGGAAATGCAGGGCCAAAAACAGCTCCGGCATGGGCACCATTCATCCACAAAGCGGAACTAACCAACAATGGCAGGAATGCGGACAGACGACGAGGTCATAAAAGGGATTAAGACGGGGGGCGCAGCCCGGGAAAAAGCGCTGTATCACGTCTTCTTTCAGCAGGACTGGAAAGGGGCCGCCACACATTTTGTCCTGCAAAACGGCGGTTATGAGCCGGACGGGGACGACATTGCCCAAAAGGCGCTCGTGCTGTTTGAGCAGAACGTGCGCCTGGGCAGGTTCAAAGGGCAAAGCGCCCTGAAGACCTACTTCCTCGCCATTGCCCGCTATCAGTGGTATAAAGAGCTGAAGCGCCGCCGGCCGACGGACGAATTGCAGCCGGAACAATACGAAGGCGGCGGCAATGTCGAGGAAAACTACATCAGCCAGGAGAAAAAGGAATTCCTGGGCAAGGCGCTGGCGAAACTGAGCGAGCGGTGCCAGGAAATCCTGCGCCGGCAGCGGCTGGGAGAATCGCTGGAGGCAATCGCCCGGGCGGTGGGGCTCAGCAGCGCCGCGATGGCAAAAAAAGAAGCCTATCGCTGCCGGATGCGGCTCCGCAAATTCATCGACGAGCATCCCGGATGGCGGGATTTGATCCTGTAACTCAGGCGGAGAAATTATCTTTAACGACTACTCAATCAATGAAATGGAAGCCAATGAACGACTTTTTCACAAAATAGAGGATTTCCTCGACGGGAAACTCCCGCCGGGCGAGGCGGCCGCCTTTGAGCGCGAGGTAGCCGCCGACCCTTCCCTGGCGGAGCAGGTAAAGCTGCACCGCTTCGAACGGGAGGGCATGGACTACCTGGTGGAAAAAGACCTGATCCGGAAGCTGAAAGAATGGGAGGAGCGCCCCCCGGAGGAGGAACCCCCGACAAAGAACAACGGCCGGAAATGGGTATTTGGGATACTGGCAGCCATCGTTGCCGCGACTTTTTTTTTCCTGTATCCGGGCCCTGATCCGGATGGCGGGGCGCCTGCTGATGCGCCGCCGCAGGAAGGGCCGCCCGCATCAACGCCCGCACAGGATGAGGGCCCTACCGCCGACGGGAAAAACGGCTTCTCCCTGCCTACTCCCCGGCCGGCAGAAACCGAGCTTCAGGCCATGTCTCATTCCGGCTATGGTTTTCCGGACAACCTGGCCCAGGGGCTGAGGAGCGCCGGCGCAGGCGAAAACGGCGGCCCGCTGGCAGCCGGCAGGAGGGCGCTGGCCAGCGGGCAGCCCGGGCAGGCCATCCTGGAATTCCGCGACATCGGGCCGGATCAAAGCCCGGCCGAAAACGAACTCGCCGAGGAATACCTCGCCCACGCTTACTACCTGGATGGCCAGTATGAAAACGCCGCCCGTATTTTCCGGGACATTGCCGATCAAAGCTCTTCGCTGACCCGCAAGCGGGCACAATGGTTCCTGGCGCTCAGCCTGATCCCGGATTACAGCCGTAACAGAGCGGAGGTGGATGGGCTGCTCGACGAATTATCCCAATCGGGTGATTTTGCCGGCAAGGCCGGAGATTTGAAGAGGCAGTTGGCAGAAATGAGGTGAAGGCAAGAGGGAAATACTCTATACAATTTATAAGTACTTGTTTAGCACAAACAAATAATAATTGCCTTTAAAAAAGCGCAATTTATTTTTTTCTTATCCAGAAAAATAGTACATTTACGCAATTACTACTTATAAATTGTGAAATGCAAGTTACAAAAGCGGAAGGAGAAATATTAAAACAATTCCTGGAAAAAGGTGAATACTGCTTCAGTACCCAAGACGTTTATGAAGAATTTACTTCTGCTCATAAAGTGTACCTGGCGCAATTATTGTCAAAAATGGTCAGTAAAGGATCATTGATAAGATTGACTCGGGGATTATATTATATTGTTCCGCTAGAGCAGGATGCAAAAGATTTTCTTCCAGACTGGCACTTGGTTGCCAAGTATATTATGAACAAAGGAAAAGGAAATTATTACATAGGATATTATTCAGCGCTTCAAATTCACCAGTTAATTACCCAGCCATCGCTTACCGAAATAATTGTAACTGACAAGCAAATCAAACAAAATTTAATCACTATAAAGGGTGTCCGATTTCAATTTGTCTATCATAATCCAAAGCGGTTTTTTGGGCATAAAAACATTTGGATTGACGATTTCAACAAAGTCAAAGCAAGCGACCTGGAAAAAACAATAATAGATTGTTTGTTAAACCCACATTATGGCGGAGGAATGGTTGAAATAGGAAAGGCAGTATACAGAGCAAGCGAGTTCATTGATTATCAAAAATTGTGGAACTACTTTCAAAGAGTAGAAAGCAAGGTAGCTATGAAGCGATTCGGCTTGCTCAGCGAGACGCTCGGCTTAAATGCTCCAATCACTGGGGATATTATAAAGGCAAAGGGGAAATCCATTTCCCTTTTTGACACGTCCCAACCTGACGCTGGGGAGATAAATTCTCATTGGGGCTTAAAAATCAATGCCGATTTAGAAACGATCAGACAATCTGTTTTTTCATGATACGCCCCGGAGAAATTCATAGAACTGCCAATAAATTAGGCGTCCGCCCGCAACAAATTGAAAAGGATTACCTCATTTCCTGGATTTTGAAAGGCGTATCTGATAATTCCTTTCTGCTAGAAAATTTGATTTTTAAAGGGGGGACTTGTTTGAAAAAGCTTTATTTTCCCGATTACAGGTTTTCTGAAGACATGGATTTCACCTTGCAGAATGATTCCATTGCAAATGAAGAGATCATTGAAGCGTTCAAGAAGGTTTTTACTGAAATTTATCAGGAAGCCAGAATAAAGCTGGCAATTACAGGAGATAAATATGAAGAGCATCCATCTTCAGGAAGAATAAAATTTTATGCGAACTACATTGGGCCATTAGGGGGGAGCGGTGATGAAATTAAAGTAGATTTAACCAGGAATGAAAAACTTGAATTTAATCCGGTTAACAGAAGCGTGTTCAGGCAATATTCGGATTTGGAAGAAACTTTCTCAATAAAAGCATATTCCTTAGAAGAAGTACTGATCGAAAAAATGGCAGCGCTAATGGGAAGAACCATTGCCAGAGATTTATATGATTTTTACTATCTGACTTCAATTGAACAGTTAGATGTAGCCAAAAGCTTGCATGAATTCCAGCGGAAAGCGGAAAATAAAGGACACGACCCCAATCAACTGGGAGCTATGCTAAAGCAGAAAGAAAGCATGTATAAAAAAAGCTGGATGGTAAATTTAAAACATCAAATATATGATTTGGACAGTTTTGACCAGGTTTGGCGATCAGTAAACAGGGAAATCAGAAAGATTGATTCTCAGTAAAAAAGCGAAGCCCACCTGCTCAACGAAGCCCCTCCATATCCCCGATCCCGATCAGCCCTGCCCAGAAAAAAGGATGCACGGCCTCTCCCCTGCCGCTGTGCTGTTCCAGGTAATCCAGCTTGGCCTTGCGCAGGGCGGCGTCTTTGGTTTGTCCGTCTTTCAGGTTTTGGTAGAAGCTTACCATAAGGCTTTGGGTCCGGCTGTCGCTCACCGGCCAGAGGGTAGTGAAGACGCTCCGGGCGCCGGCGTAGGCAAAGGCGCGGGAGAGGCTGATGATCCCCTCCCCTCTCTGCAGGGGGCCGATGCTGGTTTCGCAAGCGGACAGCACCACCATGTCGGCGTTCAGGGAGAAGTTATAGATCATCCGGGCGTAGAGCTTGTCGAAAATGCCGGGCTGGCCGGGCACGGCGAAAGCCAGGTAGGCATAATCGCCGAGGCGGCCGTCGGCTTTGCCGTGGGTAGCCAGGTGGAGGATGCGGTAGCGGCCGGCCTCTTTGCGGAACATCTCCAGGGAGGCCTCCATGCCATACCAGGCCTGGCCGTCCAGCAACTCCGCTACGGCAGCCACTTCCTCCCCGCTGGCGGGCAGGGGGCCCAGGGAATCCCTCAGTGCCAGCGGATCGGCATCGTCAACCCGGGCAACTGCCTCCCCGGCGCGTTCCTCCGAAAAGGGAGCCAGGGCCAGCAGCTGTCCGGCGGGCGGCTGCCGGTGCTGCTTTTGCGCCATCTCCCGCAGCAGGGTGGCGTTGAAGCCATAGCTCACCTGATGGCGGCGCAGCCAGAACGGATAATCGGACAAGGCTGCGGAGCGGGCCGGCGCCTCGGAGAGCAGGGCCTCGAAAGGCACGTAGCCCAGCACGTCGTCGGGGATGATGACGACCTCTTCCGTCAGCCGGCTTTCCAGCGGGGCGAGCAACTGCTCATAGAGCCAGTGTGCCGCTTGGGTATAGCTCCGGATGGTTTCGCTTTCCAGCCGGCGGAGCCGCTCGTTATCCGGCAGGGTATAGTAGCCGTAAATGCCCTCTTTGGTGAGTTTATTTACCCAGTCCTTCAGGGCGGGATCGCGGCGGGTTTCCAGTATTTCGAACCTGTCTTTCTGCACCAGGAAAATAAAAATGCTGCTGTCGCCCACCATGTATTCGAGCAGGGATTGGTTGGGGCGGAGGAGCTTCGCCTGCAGGTCGCCGAGGCTGATGGCAGAAAAGCCAAACCGGGTTTGGTAATACTCCGGGTATTGCTTTTTGAGGCGTTCTTTCAGGGCGGTGTATTGCTGGTTGAGGTCAAAGAGCCTGGAAGACAGTTCCAGAGCCTCCGAGCTGGTATTGGATGTTGCCTCTGACAGTTTCGCCTTGTACTTTTCTTCAGCAGCTGCTATGGCAGTACGGAGTTCATATTCTTCCTGGCGGACTGCCTCCGGGATGCCAGGGAGGTTTAAGGCGGCGGCTTCCTGGAGGGCTTCCTGGAGCAGGAGGGACCGGCAGCTTTCGGCAAAGCCGAAAGCCTGGGCGGCATACTTGGCATCTCCGGTTTGGAGATACAGCCGGCGGGAAGCAGCGATGGCGGTTTCGAAGATAGCGTAGCCAAAATCGATCAGCCCCTGCTTGTCTGTTTTGCTTTTGTAGGATCCCCGGAGGAAGTTGATCGCTTCGGTGGCCTGCCGGCAGGCTTCCAGGGCCGGCGCCAGTTGGTTCCGCCCTTCGTTTTTTTGGGCCAGCGCCCACCGGAATTGTACATTCTGCCCCAACACTTTCAGGAGGTCATACGGCGCGCGGACATCCGCCATGCCCTCTCCGGGCCCGGGGCCGAGGATTTTCCGGGCCTGCCCGTTCAGTTTCAATGCTTCGCTTCCCTTGCCCTCCTCCATAGCGATAGCCGCCAGGTTGTAGAAATAAACAGCCGCCGTAGGATGGTTTTCGGAGAAGAGCGCCACCTGCCGCTCGTAGCCTTTCCGAAAGTATTCTTTCGCCTTTTCAAACTGCTTTTCTGCCTGGTAGGCCAGGCCAACGCCATTATAGATGCGGCCGAGGTAGGGATGGTCTTCCTGGGCTATGTCCAGTGCCTGGAAGTAGTATTGCTTTGCTTTTTTGATGTTTCCCCCGTCCTGATAAGCAGAGGCGATATTGAACAGGGTGGTCGCCAGTTCGGGGCTATCGGGGGGGTAAAGTTCCTTTTCAGCCTCCAGGGTCTTCTCGAAGTATTGCCTGGCTTTTTCGTGGTCCTCTTTCTTGCTGTATGCCAGGCCGAGGTTGTTGTATGCGGCCGGCAGATTTTGCGTGGCATTCGCTTCCTCAAAAATATCCAGGGCTTTCAGGAAGTAGCCGGCGGACCGGTCGAACTCGCCCCGGTAGTTTTCGACCAGGCCGATATTCAGCAGGGTGGCGCCCACTTCGGGATGCCGGGGCCCCAGGGTTCTCATCCTGATCTCCAGCGCTTTTTTATAGCTTTCTGCTGCTTTGGCAAAATCCCCCTGTTCCATATACACCAGCCCCCGGTTATTGTAGGGGACGGACACGTTGAAGTGATCCTTCCCGTGCCGCTGTTGCCACAGCCCAAGGGCTTTCTGATAGTGGTTGAGCGCCTCCTCGTATCGCCCGGTATTGGCGTACGCCAGCCCCCGGTTGCTGTAGGCCCGCGGCAAATTGGAATGGAAGGGCCCTTCTTGCTGCCCGTATAATTTCAGGGCCTGGCCGTAGGAATCCACCGCCCCGTTGAAGTCGTTCTTGAGCAAGGCGCGGGTGCCCAGGAAATATTGGATGTGCGCCTGACTAAGAGTCGAAGCCGGTGTTTCTACCGCCAGTATTTTATGGTAATATTCCTCTGCCTGCGCGGGTTCGGTTTTCAGCAGGCAAGTGCCGACCGCGTAGTAAACATCGGCCATGTGAGCATCTTCCGGGCGGTACTGTTCCAGGAAAAGGTTTTCCGCCTCCCGCCCCAGGGCCAGGGCTTCGGCTACCCGGGCCGAATCCATCAGCACCAGGGCTTTTTCCAGTTTCCGGTTGGCCCTGGAGAGCGGATCGGCACAAGACAGCAGATGGATCAGGCAGAAAACCAGGAGGGCAGAAAAGGCGGACACAGCTCCCCTTCTGACGCTGGATTCCGTGTCAGCGGCGCACTTCGCTATCCTGTTAATCTTGTTAATCCTGTCTGCTTCAGGCCGCGCACACAACGCTATCCTGTCCAATCCCGGGCGGATAGCCGCCGGCATCAAGTCTGGGTTCGTTTTACGCAGGTGCATTGTCATTTTTTGAATGCCAATATCAATAAGTTTTTCGGTCATTGCCAGGGATTGTAAAATTTCTCATAAAAAAAACCTTCACCTCCTGGGCACCTTGCTCCGGCGGCCGGATACTAAGGAGTGGAACCCCATCAGGGGTATCCTAAAGTCACCATTAATTCCAAAATTGAGACATTATGAAAACCGCATTCCTTTTTTTCTTTTCATGGTTGCTTATTGCCGGATCCTTTGCCCAGGGCGATATTTTCCCCTGCGATGGTTTTGAAAGCGCGCAGTTTGGCCCGCGATGGACGCCCCGCCCCAATCTGGAGGGAACAGACGGCCAGGTTGAGGTAGTTTCCGGCGCTGGCCTGAACTCCAATTACGGCGTCCATCTGGGTAAATACGTCGACGGAGGGTTCACCCGCAATGCGCTGGATTTGCACCTGGACCTGGATAGCATGTCCCATGTCTTCCTCTCTTTCAACATCCGCGACAATTACGAAGATAACCACGCCCAGGACGGCCTGTTTTTCAGCAATGACGGCGGCGACATCTTCCGCCAGGTTTATACCTTCCGGGCGCAGGACTGGTGCGACAATACCTGGGGCGCTTTCCCGCCTTTCAGCGTCGACGCCCTCGCCGCTTCGGTGGGGCTAAGCCTTACCAGCCAGTTCGTCATCCGGTTCCAGCAGTATGACGACACGGGTTTCTACTCGTTCACGGACGGCGACGGCCTGGTCATCGACAATGTAAAGGTATATTCCCGCCCGCCGGTATACGCCACTTTGCCCTTTGAAGACGACTTCGACGGCAGCAACGAGTTTGGCAGCAGTTGGGCATGGGTGCACGCCGACAATACCGTGGCACCACTGGAACGCACTGTCAAGCCCACTGGTTTCGTTGGCATTGTCGACGGGCAGGGCACGGGCAACAGCAAAGGGGTGATGTTCGGCAAAGGCTGCGACGACGGCCCCACTTCCAATGCCCTGGACCTCCACCTCAACCTGGCGGGCAAGTCCCATGTCTTCCTCTCTTTCGACATCCGCGACAATTATGAAGACAACCACCCCCAGGACGGCCTGTTCTTCAGCAACGACGGCGGCGCCACCTTCCACCAGGTGTA
>JAGFJD010000046.1 GCA_024102975.1 Phaeodactylibacter sp.
ACATTTTCTGGCCCGTGTAAAAGTGTAAGCGTGTAAAGGTGTAAAAGAAATTGGCTCCCAATCATTTACACGTTTACACTTTCACACCTTTACACAAGTAGCCCCCAAAATGTCCAGTGGTCTGGGCTGTGGGCATGTCAATAACCAATTATACCCCGGGCGAAGCGGAGGGAATGAATAACCAATTACTATTCCGGCCATCGCCCGCAAAGCTACTGAAAAAGTTTGCAGGCTTAAAACCGGATGCCTATTTTCACAGCCCACCAAAGCACAGTCCATGAAAAGCATTCTCATCAAAGGTGCCCGCATCGTCAACCGGGGCAAAATAACGGAAGGCGACGTATTCGTCAAAGGCGGGTTTATCGAGCGCATCGATCCGGAGGTGAACGCCCGCGCCGACATAGAGCTCAACGCCGAAGGCCAATACCTGATCCCCGGCATTATCGACGACCAGGTACACTTCCGCGAGCCGGGCCTTACCCACAAGGCCGACCTGTACACCGAGCCGCGGGCGGCGGTCGCCGGCGGCGTCACTTCCTACATGGAAATGCCCAATACCAAACCGCCGGCCCTCACCCAGGGGCTGCTGCAGGATAAGTACGACATCGCCGCCGTCAGTTCTCTGGCCAACTACTCCTTCTTCATGGGTGCCTCCAACGACAACCTGGAGGAGGTGCTGAAAACAGACCCGAAGACGGTGTGCGGCATCAAAGTATTTATGGGCTCCAGCACCGGCAACATGCTGGTCGACGATGAGCGGACGCTGGAAGGGCTGTTTTCCCAGGTCCCCATGCTGATCGCCACCCACTGCGAAGACGAGGCTACCATCCGCGCCAACGAGCAGGCCTACCGGGAAAAATACGGAGAGGATATTCCGGTGCGATACCACCCGGAAATCCGCAGCGTGGAAGGTTGCTACAAATCGTCTTCTCTGGCGGTAGAACTGGCCCGCCGCCACAACACCCGCCTCCACATCCTGCACATCTCCACTGCCAGAGAACTGGAGCTGTTCCGCAACGACATCCCCCTCGAACAAAAGCGCATCACTTCCGAGGTTTGTGTCCACCACCTCTGTTTCAACAGCAAGGATTACGGTTCACTGGGTACGCAGATCAAGTGCAACCCCGCCATCAAATCGGCGGAACATCAGGCCGCCCTCTTTCCCGCCCTGCTGGACAACCGCCTGGACATCATCGCCACCGACCACGCGCCCCATACCTGGGAGGAGAAGCAAAACAGCTATTTTAAGGCCCCTTCCGGCGTCCCGCTGGTTCAGCACAGCCTGAACGTGATGCTGGAATTCTATCACCAGGGTAAGATCAGCCTGGAGCGCATCGTGGAGAAGATGTGCCACGCGCCGGCGGTTTGTTTTCAGGTGGAAAAAAGAGGCTTCGTCGAGGAAGGGTACTGGGCGGACCTGGCCCTGGTGGATGTGGACAAACAATGGCAGGCCGGTAAAGACAATATCTATTATAAATGCGGCTGGTCGCCGTTTGAAGGGCATACGTTCAGGGGGAAAGTAGCCAGCACCATCGTCAGCGGGCATCTGGCGTACCACGAGGGTCGGTTCGACGAGGGGAAGAAGGGAGAGCGGTTGGCGTTTTTGGCATAATCCTTACCCAAACCGCTCTTTCAGTTTCCGGTCCAGAAAAACAAGAAGGACGTATCCGATGGAAAGGGTGGATATGATGCTAAGCGCCTGCACCGGCAAGCCGGTAAGCGTATCCACAAAAGCCTGTACTCCTGGAATCTGTTCTTCCTGGCCGGGCCCTGCCGTTTCGATGACGTTGAAAACCAGGGCGAAATAAGCCAGCAGCAAAGCCCCCACTCCTCCGCCGAGCACTTTTTGCCAGAACGGGCTGATCAGCGGGCTGATGTCCAGCCTGCGGTAGAGGTTGGGCAGGCGGTCCATCACGTTGCGGGCGAAGCGCAGGGAAGGTTGTTCCGGTTCCTGCTGCTGCAACTGTTGGTGCAACTTGACGCGCTGGGCCCATTCCCGCTTGAAACCGGGGTCTTCGGCCAGGCGGCGCTCCACCCGGGCGGCCTCTTCCGGAGAACAATCTCCGTCGATGTATTTCCAGAGCAATTCGTCGTGGTTCATAACAGGTCTTCTATTTCGGCTTCGAGTTGGTTCGATAATTCTTCCTTCAGCGCCTCCCGGAGGCGGTGCAGTTTGGTTTTGGCGTTGCTCAGGCTGATGCCCAGGATTTCGGCGGCCTCCCTGACCGGCGTTTCGTGCAGGTAAAATAAGGTGACCAGCGCGGCGTCCGCCGGCTTGAGGCGGGCGATGGCGGCCTGCAACTGGCGGCTGAGGTCTTCCCGGTAAAGCCCGTCAGCCGGGTTGCCGCCACCGGTGTCTTCCACCTGGATGTACGACTCGTCGTCGTCGATGGAGGAAACGGGCAGCTGCTTGAGCCGGGCCTTGTCCAGCGCCGTCCTGTACGCCACGGTATACAGCCAGGTGCTGAATTTCGACTTTTTTTCAAAGGAGCCCAGCGTCCGGTATACTTTGATGAACACGTCCTGAGCGGCCTCTTCGGCGTCTTCCCGCGATTTCAGCACCCGCATCGTAATGGTGAACACATAGTCCTGGTAGCGCTCCACCAGCCGCTGGAAAGCGGGCTGGCTGCCGTCGAGGCAGGCTTCCACCAGTCTAATGTCATCATCCATTTGATGGTAAGTTTTACAGGATGATGGCGGCGGCGGGCTTTAACCGGGCTTATGTCGCCGCCATCATCCTGTTTTCTCTGACGAGTTCAGCGTGGAATCAGGTTACAAATATTTCCCCAATTTACAAAATGGCGGGTACGGCAGCTAAAAAATCGGCCGTTTTGTAACCTCTTCATCGGCTCCTCGCGTCATAGCCACAGAACGAACAAATTAATCATCAGAAAAACAAAGATCATGTCTGGCATAGAAATTTTAATTCCGATCCTCGCTGTCGCCGGTTTCTGGGGCGCTATTATTCTCTTCGTATACATGTTTTTCTCCTCCCGCCACCGGGAACGCATGGCCCTCATCAACAACCGCCTGGATGCGAAGATTTTTTCGAAGGAGAGCGACCGGGAAAATTCTCTCAAGGTGGGCATCGTGGCCATCATGGCGGGTATTGGCGTCTTTATCGCCTACCTGCTCGACAAGTCCGGCCTGCCGGGGGTAGTGGCCTACTTTACCGTCATCCTCATTTTCAGCGGCGTGGGCCTGGTTGGGTTCTACTACCTGATCAAAGGGAAAGAGAAAGAAAAAGAGCGGGAACTGGAAGAGATCGAGGTGTAAGATTAATCCATTTGATGTGAAAGGAGCCTGCGCCGGGGTAGCCTGGGCAGGCTTCTGCTTTTGGACGGGCTGGCTTCCCGTCTGACGTTGGACCCCAATTGAATGCCGTACACCGTAAACAACCCAAGACTGCGGTTGGTCCCGTACACCGTACACAACCCCGACGGCCTCTATCCGGCATTAGACGGATAGCCGCTTTCCAACCAAATCTCCCTCACACCCAAACCGCAAAAACCTCCTTGTCCTTATGCCGGATGCGTTCCTGGCGCCAGGTTTTTTGCGTCCGGTGTTCGAAGATGATGAGAAAGCCGGAGGCCAGGCCCTGGCGATCCAGGTAATCGCTGAGTTGATCGAGGCCTTTCTGGTGAGCCTTCGGGCCGTACCATCTTTTTAGCTCAACGACATATTTGTAGTGAAAATAGGTGAGGGCGATGTCAAGGCGCTTTTCCTCAGAAACCTGCGGCTCTTTGAAATCGTGTCCCCTGCCGTTGATGATGGGCTTGAGGAAAGCCAGGAAAACCAGGCGCCATTCCCGTTCTAAGAAGGGCTGGTCCTTTCCGCTATACTGTTCTTTCATATATTGCTGGAATTTGAGCAGTACTGCTTCGAGGTCCAACTCGCTGTTCTTTTTGGTAAACGAGGTAGGAAAATCCTCGCTCCGGCTTTCCAGATATTGGTTAAAGGCCTTAGCCGTCAAATAGTTGAACAGAATCTGCTCGTAAATCCAATTGTGGATTTTCACTCTGCTGTTGGGCTTGAATATGCCATACAGCCTGCCCAGGCTGATCGTGGGCTCGTGCGGGTTGAAGGGTACTTCTACGCCGTTGACTATAATCTCGAAAGCGAGGTTGTAAAGATCAGGGTTGTTCTCCAGGTTTTTGATCAGGCTGTCGAAATTGGTGTTGTTCTCCCGGAGCAGCAGGTTGACGGCCTGTTCGAGATCGCCCATCGCCCAGGATTTTCCTTCTTTGCCGGGCAAAATGTCCTCGGCGACAATTTTGCAGATTTTGCTCACTAAAAAGGGATAACCAGAGGTGTAGTAGTACAGTTTCTCCGCAACAGCCGCAGCGTCCACCTGCACCCCTTCCGCCTGTGCATATTCTTTCAGCATGGGAGCGATTTCGGCCGGGTTGAAGCTCATCTCCACCTTGAAGTCGGAAGCGATGTTCCATGGGCTGTTGTATTGGGCCTTCTCGTTCGGCCGCACCTTGGATTTGAGGGTTTTGATATCATGGACGCCCGCCAGCACGATGCTGTGGAAGGTGGCATGCTGGGGAGCGTACCGGTCCAGGTATTTCGTGCGGAGCATACCCAGGAAATTGAGGAAAGGGAAAAAGTTGCTGCTGGCGTCTACTTCGTCAATTAACAGCACGATTTTATCTTCCGATTGGTGAACAAGCTCCGTAATTATATCCGAAAGCGTATTCATGTCTGCTATTGTGCTGGCAAATGATTTCAAAAAGTCCGACAATCCCGGCTTTGTAAAACGGAGTGCTTTTTGCATCTGCCCCACAAACATCCTGGCAAACGCCCCGTCCGATTCATGCCATTGCTCATCGATACCCTGAAAGTTCAGGCGTATAGGCAGGTAGCCCTCCGTTTTCGTTAGCGCCTCGGTAAGTAAAAACAGGGTTGTCGTCTTCCCGTATTGCCTGGGCCGGTTGATGATGAAGTATTTGCCTCGCTTCACCATATCCAGGATACCGGCGAGCTTGGCGCTGGTGTCCATCATATAGTGAAGGTGCGGGTAGCAGACGCCGGTGATGTTGAATTCTTTTTCCATCTGGCAAAGATAAGAATATGCGAATCACTCCCCAAGCTTTGCCAGCAACCCATACACCGCCACCGCCGTCGCCATCGCTACGTTCATCGACGTATTCACGCCGTACATGGGAATGTGGATGCTCGCCTGGCAGAGGCCCAGCAACTCTTCCGAAACTCCGTCCTTCTCGTTTCCGATCACCAGCACACAGGGCACTACAGGTTGAAACTCAGTATAAGGAATACTGTTTCCGGTGATCTCCAGGGCCACCAGGTTTTGCCGCCGCGCCAGTTCCCGGGCTTCGTCCATATTGATAGCACGGTGCGGCACGTAGGCCATCGTCGAACGGGATACCCGCCGGACGATCCTGCTGTCGAACAGATCAGGCTCTCCCAACGCCCACAGGTGCTGCAGGCGGGCCGCATCGGCCAGCCGGAACAGCGCGCCCAGGTTGCGCGTATCTTCCACATGGTCCAGGAGCAGGCTCAGTGGGAATCGGTTCTCCCGGAGGTCTTCGAGGTACTTTTCCATGTCCCGGGGGCGCTCGTCCCGGAAACTTAATTGCTTTTCCTTCATAGGGCAAAGATAGGAGGCTTTGAGGCTTGGAGAACCAGTTGCAACGCAGTTATACTGGCGAACGCGTGGTTTTGTCAGGAGCAAAACCAGCGATGCCAGTATATACTGACCCGGCGGGTTTTGTAGCCGACAAAACCTGCCGTGCGTCAGTATAATAATTACGGGCCACATAAATGTAGCCCGTCCAAAACAAACTGCCTGCTCCTAAACACGATAGGAGCAGGCAGCATAATCAAATGCGATGAATTAGCCCTTATAACATACAGCTTTTTTTTGAGAAAATCAATATAATCAATAAAAATTCGGGCACTTCACCGAACTCCGCCACTGGGCGGGGTGCGTATAAATGAACGACAGTTCAAAAGCGCCCCGGGAGTTGTTTGCCGTCGCCAGCACGGAGGTTGTGATATCGTAGCTGATGCCGAAGTTCCAGCGTTCCATTTCCAGGATGGCGGTGACGGCTACGGCGTCCATGGCCATGCCGCTTTCCAGTTCGTTGGACAGGTGGGCCCAGCCGCCGGCCCGGATGGCCACCTCCTTCCAGTCGCGGTTGGTATAGCGGAAGTTGCCGCCGACAGTGGTGCTGAAATGGGTATTCTGCCCCATGACAGCCACGGCAGGCAGCAGGCTCAGCTCCCGGGTGAAGGGAATCTCCCCGCCGGCGTGGGCCGTCCAGCGGGTATCGAGCTTGTCTTCGCTGTTTTCCAGGAAGGAGATGCTGGGGTTGTTGAGGTGATGCAAGGCACCACCGGCATAGAGGCTCAGGTTGTCGTCGAAGAGCACATACCAGAGTACGCCGGCGTTGAAGTCGAGGTACAGGTCCGTTGTTTGTTTGTCGAAGTTCTCTCCGGAGGGCGTACTGGTGTCGATGACGCCGTCGCTGGCGTTGAACTGCTGGCTGAACCACAGCCGCTGCCAGTTCAGGCCGTGCTGGCCAAAGCCCAGCTGGGCGCCGGCAATGAGGTACTGGTCGTAGGTGGCATAGCGGCTGCCGCCCAGCTGCTTCATGACGGAAGCGCCGAGGTTGGCCTTTGTGCGGTGAAACTGGGACAGGCCGGCCTCGTCGCGCAGGACGCTGAACCCAAAGCCAAAGTAATCATCCTGCTGTATCCGCTGCCGCATGTCAAAACTGGCGGCGACCGTCCGGAACGCATTGTTGTCCAGGATGCTGGAATACAGCTCCCGGTAGTTGGCCACGATGCGGAACTTGCCCTCGTAAACGCCGATCATCGCCGGGTTGAGCTCCGCCGGAGCAGCGTAGAACTGAGAAAAACGGGGATCCTGTGCCTGGGCGTGGCGGGGTGCCGCCAGAAAACAAAACAAGCCAAAAAAAACAAAGAGGGTAATATTGGAACGCATAGTTAATCGGTTTAAGTCAGTTTGGAAAATGGGTAAAAGGGGCGAGGTTGCTCATGTCGAGCGGCCAACGCAACCTCGCCAGCCGCAGCATGGCGGTTGCCCATCCTGTTAATCTTATCAATCCTGTCATCCTGTCATCGGATTAGCGTAGTATGGCCCCGGAAGGCTTCTTCCATGCCATCCTCGTATTCCACGACGACATGCCAGATGAATACGCCGCCGTTGACGGGCTGCCCGCGGAAGCTGCCGTCCCAGCCGACCGTTTCGGAGTTTACGGGGAAGTCCGTTGCCTGATACAACAGCTCGCCCCACCGGTCGAAGACCTGGAACTGCCTGACCGTGGTGCCGTCCTTGCCGTGGACGCGGAGGATATCGTTGGTGTTGTCGCCGTTGGGCGTAAAACCGGTAGGCACGGCGACGATCCGCTCTTTTTCCACGTAGACGTAGAACCTGTAGGAAGACTCGCATCCATTTTCATCGATCCCGTAAAGCTCATACAGGATGGAGGTTTCCGGGAAGGCCCGGGTAGACTGGCATTCGGTGCATTCCAGGGTGCCTTCATAGGGCGCTATCCAGACGTATTCCGGCGTTCCCGCCGCGTTCTCGGCAGTGCCGCTGAGCATCAGGGTATCGCCCAGGGCTATGGTGTAATCCTTCTCTCCGGGAGTGACGGTGAAGGGAGCGGGATCCTGTAGGGCGATCGGGGCAATGAACAGGCAGCCGTTGGCATCGCGGACGCGCACGTTATAATCCCCGTCGTTCAATCCGATCAGCGTGCTGGAGCCGCTGTAGAAATCGCCGTCCAGGCTGTACCGGTAGGGGGGTACGCCGCCGGTGGTGGCGATGCTGATGGACCCATCCCGGTAGCCGGAACAAGTGGGGTCTTTCTTGGCCAGGGTGGCCTCCAGGGGATCCGGCTCTTCGATGGCGGTGGGCACTTCCAGCACGCAGCCGTTCTCGTCGGTGACGGACAGGGTGTAGGTGCCGGCGGCCAGGCCGCTTTGGGAAGGGGTGTCCGGGCCGTTCGACCAAAGGTAAGCATAACCGGGAACGCCACCTTCTACGCTGACGCTGATGCTTCCCAACCGGTTGCCGTAGCAGGGGTTGTCCTCTTTGTCGACGGTGGCCGCCAACTCCGCAGGCTGGGTAACGGTAACGGAGCCGGAGGCGAAGCAACCTTCGCTGTCGGTAACGGTAACGGTGTATTGCCCTGCGGGCAACTCCCCGGCCGTCGCTGTTTGCTGGCCGTCGCTCCATGCGTAGGTGAAGGGCGGAAAATCTCCGCTGGGATTGTTCACGGTTGCGGCACCGTCCTGGTTGTCAAAACAGCGGGCATTTTCAACGCTGACGTCGAAGGTGATGGGGGCGGGTTGGGGCAGCAGTTTGGTGCGCACAGCGGTGCAGCCGCGGCTGTCCGTCGCTGTTACCGAGTAGGAGACGCCGCCCGCCAGGTTGTTGGCGGTGGGCCCGGTGGCGCCGTTGCTCCAGGTGAAGGTATAATCTCCCAGTGCAGACCCGGCGCCTCCCGAGATGTCATTGACGCCGAGGCGGCCGTCGGAATAGCCGTTGCAGGACGGCGGTTCGGGGATGACCAGGAAGGCCACCGGTTCGAGGTCTTTGGGCGTTGCCGTGGCCACGAAGGTGCAGCCGTTGCCGTCTGTTACCGTGACGGAGTAGGGGATGGAGTCCAGGCCGGTGGCTGTCGGCGTTGTTTGCCCGTCACTCCAGAGGTAAGCATAAGCGGTGCCGGTGCCTCCGGTGGCGGCGACGATAAGCTCGTTGCCCCTTTGCCCGAAGCAGCCTTGCCGGACCTGGCTGATGGTTGCGGCTACCTCTTCCGCCGGTTCGCCGATGACGGTGGATGCCTCCAGCGTACAGCCGTTGGCGTCGGTAATGGTCACGTTGTAGGTGCCGGCAGCCAGTTCCGGAGCTGTGGCGGTGGACTGCCCGCCCGGCCAGGCGTAAGCATAAGGGGTAACCCCCCCGGTGGCCGTCACGGTGGCCGATCCACTGCTTTCGCCTTTGCAGGCAGCGTCTTCACTGGCAAAAGCAGCCGCCAGCGGATCGGGCTCCGGCACGGTGGCCTCTGCTACCAGCTGGCATCCGTTGCCGTCGGTCACGACAACCGTATAAGTATCGGCGGACAGCAGGGTGGCCGCCTGGCTGATCTGCGCCAGGTTGTCGTTCCACTGGTAGCTGTAGCTGCCGTCGCCACCGGACAAGTAGATGGCCGCACTGCCTGTTTCTCCTCCATGGCACAGCACCGGGCGGATGCGGAGGGAATCGATGACCAGGGCAGGCGGAGAGCCGATGTCGACACAGTCCTCTGTCTGGCAGCCGTTGGCGTCGGTGACGGTGAGGCAGTGGGTCCCGGCAGAGAGTTCAAACTGCCCGCTGGTGGTGGCGCCGTTATCCCAGGAATAAGTGAGGTTGCCGTTGCCGCCGGTGGCTATGGCCTGGGCGGCGCCGTCGGCAAATTCCGCGCAGGTAGCGTCGGTGATGTTGAAATCCAGTTCCAGGGCGGGAGGTTCGGTCAGCGTGGCGCCGGCGTTGGCGGTGCAGCCCTCGCTATCGGTGACGGTCACCCCGTAAGTCCCGGCTGTCAGCCCGGAAGCTGTCGACGTATTGGTTGGGGGCGTGGTGCTCCAGTTGTAGGAAAAGTTGCCGTTGCCGCCCTGCGCCGTTACCTGCAGCTCGCCATTGGCGGCGCCGTTGCAGTCAATGAGGCGGGTAGCCTGGACGGACAGGCTGATGCTGTCCGGTTCGCTGATGTTGAACAGCACGGTATCCCGGCAACCGTTAACATCAACGACCACCGCCTCGTAATCGCCCCCGGCAAGGCCAGTGAATACGCCGTTGTTGCCGGCGGGATTGCCGTTGAGCAGGTACTCCAGCGGGGCGATACCTCCGTTGGACTGGAGGGTGGCGGAACCGTCGGTGCTGCCGAAACAGGAGGCGCCCACCGGCGAATCCAGCAAAGAGGCGGACAGCGTACAGGCGTCGGAGATACAGGTGGCGCTGCCGGCCGCCACTTCGCAGCCCTGGTTGTCGGCAACGAATACCCGGACTTCCAGGAGGACTTCATCGTTGAAAGAGAGGCTGCCGGTGGTATAGCTCGTTTCCGTCACCGGCCCTTGCCATCCGGAGGGCGTACCGTTGAGGGTGGCGTTTACCTCGTATTGCGTGAAACCGTTCACCGGCTGCCAGCTGAAGGTGAGCGAGCCGTCCTCGTTCTGTTCGCAGGTGACTGCCGGAGCGGGGATGTCATCCACAACTCCAATGGTTGCCGAATCCGAGGAGGTACAGCCGTAAGAGTCGGTGACGTTGACGGTATACGTCGTCGTCGAGGCGGGCGTGGCAACCGGGTCCGGGCAGTCGTTGCAGCTCAGGCCGGCGCCCGTCCAGCTGTATTGCACCTCGTTGGATGAATTGAAGGTGATCGACCAGGAGAAGACCTCCCCGACGTCGCCGGGCGCGGTACGGTCCGAAACCCGAAGGGTCCAGTTGCCGTTTATCGTGGCGCCCTGCAGGGCATTCCAGGAACCCTCCGGCTGGAAGTCGCCGGTGAAGGGCCCGGTGCCGGCGGTGATGGGGATGGTGGCAGCAGGGGTAAAGCAGGTGTTGGTGTAGTTGTCGGAGCTTCCGCCATTGCGGGTGCTCAGTTCCAGCAGCTGGCCACTGGGGGCCTCCAGGAAAATGTCCAGGTCATCGTTCCAGTTGGTCTCGATATTGATGCAGGCTGAGACGATCTGGCTGGCAGGGTCGGCCAGTATGCCGGGAGAGATACTGTTGACGTTTATTACGGACTCAAACGGGGAAGCGGGAGGGTAATTGGCGTTGCCAAAGGGTTCCTGGGGCACCGCCTCGAAAGAGACAGCCGTTTCGGAGGAATTGCCGGCAGACACATCGAGGGTTACGGGCGCCCCTTCGCAGATGACGGTATCGGGCGCCGGGTTGAGGATTTCCGAACAGTTGTAACAATCCGGGTGCGAAAAGGGGAGGACAGTGATGGAGACGGAGGTGTCGTGCGCGCAACCATAGTCGTCGAATACGGTGAAGTTGTAGCTGGCCGTGCCGGCATTCTGCGGGGAAGCCATAATGCTGAGCGAGTCGGCGCTGTATTCGAAAATGGAAGGGGTATTTTTCCACTCGAAGTCCAGGAACTGCGGCTGGTAGGTTTCCAGGGCGGGATACAGGCTGGGGTCGAAATCGATGCTCCACTGGAAAATCCAGCCGTTGTCGCTGGCCCAGAGGTCGGTCACGATGATGGTCCATTCCCCGTTGAGCGGGCAGCCAATCAGGTTGTTGAGGGATTGGAAGGACTCGTAATCGCCGGAAGGGAGGGTATATTCGTTAAAACCTCCGGGGTTGTTGGCCTCGGCGAACTCGGTCCAGGTGCCGTTGGTGGAGGTCGGCGTCCAGCAGTAATCGAACCCTATTCCCGGGGCGGGCGGGTCGGGGGTGTTGAAGTCGTCGCCTTCGAAGGGGTCGCCGAGGTGTATCTCGTCGGTGATGGATTGCTGGTTCTGGAGCGTGACGGTGGTGCCGTTGGGGCATTCCAGCTGAACCCGCAGGTCGTGCATCCAGGAGTGTTCCATGTTGACGCAGATGCCGAGCAACTGGCTGATGTCGGTAAGCACCTGATTGGGGGCAAAGCTGTTGAAGCTGATGCTGGTGGAGTAGTCAATCCCGACCCCGTCCGGCAGGTCGAGGGAGTCGGAGAGCACGCCGGCGGTTTGGAAACTGCCCTCGGTAGTGATGGCGGAGACCGACATGCTGGCGTCCAGGGTGTCCAGCGCCGCACTGAGCGAGATGGTGTCGCCTACGCAGATTTGGTCGGGCAGGTTGCCGGTGGAGAATTCGGGGTAAGTGGCCACCCGGACCCGCTGGCTCAGGAAGTTGAGGTTGGTACAGCCGCGCTGGTCCTCAATGGTAAGCTGTACGGTATACCCTCCGGGTTCGTCGAAGACGTGCGCGACATCGGGGCCGACGGCGGTGGTGCCGTCCCCGAAATCCCAGGTAAATTCCGAAGTGAAGTCGGAATGCACGTATTCCAGCCCGCTTTGAGGGTAAACGCCGCGGCCGGAGAAGGAGACCCGGTCGCCGGGGCAGATGTTGATCCAGCCGGTATCGGCGGGCATGACGGCCGGTTCGGCGGCAGCCAGTTCGACAAAAATATTCTGGCAGGGCATGGAGCATTCGATCTCGGCGCTCCAGCCCCGGCCCTGCCCGGCACCGTCCGATTGGAACGTGATGGTCAGGCAGCCCGACGGGTTGGCCGCCGTGGCCTGCACGATGAAGTTCTGGTTCGGCAGGAAATCGTCGGCGTAGCAGGTAACGGGGGTTCCGCTGGCGTCCGGAGCGTCATAGAAGCAGAATTCGTCTTCGGCGCTGACGTTCACGCCCGAGAAATTGAGCCGGATGTAGGAGCCGGGAGAATTCGGACAGATGGTGATCGTGGAATTCTCATTGGCGGAATAGCCGGCATTATTGCCGCCGCTGTCCAGAAAGAAGCCTCCGCAGGTATTGACGGAGCTCTGAGTTCCCATGATGATGTTTTGAGAAGCAGCCGGGAAAGCTGTTAATAGAAGAATAGTTGCCGCAACTGGCGCCATGATCCTTGTAGAGATACTCATGAACAGAAATTTGCATGGTTTGACAATAGCTTCTGGAATTATGATCTGTCAGGTAGCAAGAGGAAGGGCCTTCCCGCAAAGCAGGGAACATCTAAGGGCAAAACCGGCTCTCAGGTTTTCTGTCCTGCGGGATAGAATCTGAAGAGAAAAGATAGTTGAAAACAATAACTGGGTATTTTTCTGGTTGGCGGCGCAGGCGGAACCTTTTCCGGGTTCGAAAAAAAACCACCGCTTTTTTTTGAAAGGATGTTTTACGGGCAGAAACAAAGTTAGAAAAAAAACTTATAAAATCTGTATAAAAATTCTTCATAATATTTTTGGCAGTTGCTGTGCAAAAATATTTCATTCGGGCAAAACTACTCAGGAACTTCTGTTAAAAAATGCGGGCGCACGGCCAATTTTGTCCGGGACAGGGCAGGTGCCGGGAATTTGCTGCGGCAATTATACTGGCGAACGCGTGGTTTTGTCAGGAGCAAAACCAGCGATGCCAGTATATACTGACCCGGCGGGTTTTGTAGCCGACAAAACCTGCCGTGCGTCAGTATAACGCCATTTTCATTTTCAACATCTAAGGCGCGTCCCCCATAAATTTGTAGCTTTGCGGCTGATTGCTGAAAAAAAGAAATCTGATGAATATTCTCGACGGAAGGCAACTGGCCAGGAAAATCCGGGCGGAACTGTCCGAAGAAGTCAACAACATCGTTGCTGCCGGGGGGCGCCCGCCTCATCTGGCGGCGGTGCTGGTCGGGGAGGATCCCGCCAGCGAGGTTTACGTCCGGAACAAAGTCCGGTCCTGCGAAAAAATTGGGTTCCGGTCCACCCTGATCCGCAGCCCGGCTGACGTTGGCGAATCAGAACTGCTGGAGGTAGTCCGCCAGTTGAACGAGGATGAAACGGTCGACGGGTTTATCGTCCAGTTGCCGTTGCCCCGCCACATCAACGAGGAGCGGGTCACGCTGGCGATCCGCCCCGGGAAAGACGTCGACGGGTTCCATCCGGTCAACTTCGGGCGTATGGCCCAGGGGCTGCCCTGTTACCTGCCGGCAACTCCCGCCGGCATCCTGGAGATGATGCGGCGGCATGAAATACAAACGGAAGGCCGGGAAGTGGTGGTTATCGGGCGCAGCAATATCGTCGGCACCCCCATCGGCATCCTGCTTTCCCGGAAAGCTTATCCGGGCAACGCCACAGTGACGATCTGCCATAGCCGGACCAGGGGACTGGAGGATCACCTTCGGCGGGCCGACATCATCGTGGCGGCCATCGGCATTCCCGAATTCGTCAAGGGGAGCATGGTTAAGGACGGCGTGGTGGCCATCGACGTTGGCATCAACCGGGTGGAAGCCCCCGGCACGGAAAAGGGCTACCGCCTGTGCGGCGATGTCGACTTCGATTCGGTGAGCCCCAAGGCCAGCCTCATCACGCCGGTGCCGGGAGGTGTCGGGCAGTTGACGGTCGTATCGCTTTTGATGAATACCCTGAAGGCTGCCCGGCGGGAAATCTATGTTTAAAATTGGTACTGTTTAGGCTTGTCCTAAGTAGAAAATGACCCAACCGGACAAACAAATGAATTGTAAAGAAGGCACGGCCTACATCACCCGGCAAATTGCCCAGCTCCTGGAACAGATCCATCCAACGGCTTACGCCTCGCCGTTGAGCTTGTTTAACGGCTCGACGCTGGGCCAGCATTTCCGGCATATTTTTGACTTCTACGATTGCCTGCTGCGGGGCGCTCCGGAGGGAGTGGTCGACTACGCTTCCCGGAGGCGCGATGAGCAAATGGAGACGGACCCCGACTACGCCGGGATGGCCTTCCGGAAGCTGGAACAGGCATGTGGCTGCCTTCAGGAAGAGAAAACCCTGGACATCCAGGCCGACTTTTCCTCCCTGCCGGAGGCGGGCCGGCCGGTAGTCGGCTCCACCGTCGGCCGCGAGCTCATGTTCGCCTATGACCATGCCGTGCACCACCTGGCGCTCATTAAAATAGGGCTTAGGGAGGCGCAGCCGGAAGCCCCGGTGGACGAACACCTGGGCGTGGCGCCCTCGACGATCAAATACC
>JAGFJD010000047.1 GCA_024102975.1 Phaeodactylibacter sp.
CGCAGGGTCAGTATAATGGCTTCAGGGTTCCCCTGGCCTATGGTTTGAGGGGCACGGGCGGCCTAACAATGGCCCCATGCAGCCATGGAGCCATCAATTTCAGGGCATTTCCCCAGGCGATACGCCAAGGGGGTACAAATGGGAATCGTACCCAATCCGGGGGCAGCGCCCGGTCATTCCAGACACCGGATCTGGTTGATAAAAAACCCCAGCTGGAAAATCTCATACTCCTCATAGCCACTGCTCCAGGAGACGATGACCGAATCGGCCTCGCTGTTTTTGAGCAGGTTGATCTGACCCTGGTCGATGGGGTAGTGGACGAGGTAGGAGAGCAGGCCCGTTTCGGTATCGTAGGTTCCTTTGTCCATTTTTCCGGAGAACAAGGTGATGAACTGGCCGTTGAGCAGCTTGACCATGAGGTAGCTGCCCTTTTCGATGAAGCCATAAGCCTCCCGGGCGTTGGGGTAGGCGAAAGTAAATTCCAGGGTGAGGAAGCGGAAGCCGCCGAGCTGGGTGAAATACCCTTGGCAGGTAAGGTATTCTCGGTCTTTGAGGGCGGGGCGCAAACGCTCGTCTGTGTAGGAGAACAGGAGCTGCTTTTGCAGGTCCCGGCGGAAGCGCCCCTTGTTGTCTTTGCCTTCGTAGGCGACCTGGCAAGGCGTCGCCGGCGGGCTGAGAGTTGGGTTGCCGGCGGAGGGGAAAGCGCTGTTGTTGTCTTCCAGGAGCAGGTTTTCGTATGAAGCAGTGGAGGTGAGTTTGAGGTTCTCGTACTGTTTTGCCTGTTGTTTTTTGAGTTCCTGCTGCCGGATGTAGTCTTCCACGTAACTGCCGCGGCGGGCGATGGTTTCGGCCCGGTTTACTTCGTTCAGGGCGAGCCGGGATTCGCGGTTGGCTTCCGCCTCCGCCTGGCGGGCGGCTTCCAGGCGGGCTTCCAGTTGTTCGGCCGTTGCGCTTCCGGCATTCCGGCGGAGCGCCTGCTGGTAATCCTGTTCCAGGCGGCTGCGCTGGAGCGCGGCCTTTTCGGCGCGTTCCTGGGCAATTCGGGCGGCGTCCCTGGCGATCTGGGATTTGCGTTCGGCGATGCGGCGAAGGTCTTCTTCGGTAACCGGGATGTTGCCTTCCAGGGGCGCGATCCGGATATCGGCGACGGGATACTTCTCCTGCCCTTCCGCCGGGGCCTGCCTGTCGACGGTGCCGGAAAACTCGGAAAACACCTGAGTCGTCCCATCCGGAAAAACGATGATCCGCTCTCCTTTTTCATTGGTGCGCATTACCGGCTGGGCCGATAAGGAAAGAGCCGTACTCCCGAAAACGAAGGCCAGAAGCCCAAAAAAAAGCCTAAATTGCATCATTCGTAACGGTTTTGATAAATTCAGCGCCTGAATATTTTATACTGGCGAACGCGTGGTTTTGTCAGGAGCAAAACCAGCGATGCCAGTATATACTGACCCGGCGGGTTTTGTAGTCGACAAAACCTGCCGTGCGTCAGTATAAATTCTCCGACTTAACCTATTTTCGTGCCAGACAGGCTTATCCTGTTTATTGATACGTTATAGTAAGGCATTTGGTTGCAGTCATCGATAGCTCAACAAAAACCAAAACGACATAATGAGAAAAACCATCTGTATCGTATTACTGGCAGGCTTGTCTGCCTGCAATACGGACTCCGGGAAAGAGGGCGTCGGCATCATGCCCGAGTTCAAAGACATTCAGGTTCAGTACCCCGGGGCCTATCGGGATACTGCCGTAGTGGACGAATACTTCGGCATGAAGGTAGCCGACCCTTACCGTTGGCTGGAGGACGAAGGCTCGCCCTCCACCCGCCGGTGGGTCGGCCAGCAGCAGTCGCTGACGGAAAACTACCTCAAATATGTTCCGTACCGGGACGCCATCCGGCGGCGGCTCGGCCAGTTGTGGGACTATGAGCGGTATTCCCCGCCCATCAGGAGGGGAGACTATTACTACCTGTTTAAGAACGACGGGCTGCAAAACCAGGATGTCCTCTTCCGGATGGCTAAACCGGACAGCCCCCTGGAAGCCGTCCTCGACCCCAACCGGTTCTCCGCCGACGGGACCGTCTCCCTGGGCGAATTCGCCTTTTCCCGGGACGGCGCCCTGCTGGCCTATCAGGTCTCGGAAGCCGGCTCCGACTGGCGCACCATCCTGGTCCGCGACCTGGCCGCCGGCCGCAACCTGCGGGATACAGTGCGCTGGGTGAAATTCTCGGAGGTCGCCTGGTTTCGCGACGGCTTTTTCTACTCCCGTTATCCGGAACCGCGCCCGGGAGAGGCCCTGACCGGCGCCAATGAGTTCCATCAGGTTTATTACCACAAAGTGGGCACGCCCCAGTCGGAAGACGTCCTGGCCTTCGCCGACCGCCGCTACCCGAAACGGAACGTTCATGCCGAAACCACGGAGGATGAGCGGTACCTCGTCCTCAGCGTGTCGGAATCCACCAGCGGCAACGCCCTCTACTTCCGCGACCTGGCCGCCGACGACCTGTCTTTCATCCCCATTGTCGAGGACTTCGGCAATGATTTCGAGGTGATCGGCAGCGATGAGAACAACCTTTATGTGCTGACCAATTACAAAGCGCCGAACAAGCGCATTTTGCGGATCAGCACCCGGCAGCCCGGCGCCCGCTACTGGCAGGAGGCTGTTCCGCCCGCTGCCGACGTGCTGCAGGAGGCTTACCTCTTCGGCGGCAAGCTGGTCGTTCATTACCTGCATGACGCCAGCAGCCAGCTGAAGGTCTTCTCTACGGAAGGGCAGGAGGAGAAAACCATCAGCCTGCCCGGCATCGGCGCCGTGCTGGAGGTTGCCGGCCGGCGGGACAGCCCGGAGGTCTTCTATGAATTTTCCTCCCTCGTCCAGCCGGAAACCATCTACCGCCTGGACCTGGCCACCTTCGAACAGGAGGTTTACAAACAACCCGAATCGGGTTTCGATGGCAGCGACTACGAGATCAGGCAGGTGCGGTTTCAGAGTTACGACGGTACGGAGGTGCCCATGTTCGTCGTTCACCGAAAGGGCATGAGGCTGAACGGGGCGCACCCCACTTTGTTGTACGGGTACGGTGGCTTTGACATCCCCGTGTTGCCGGTTTTTAACCGGACCCGCTACATGCTCTTCCCGGTAGTGCTGGAGAACGGCGGCGTCTGCGCGGTCGCCAACATTCGCGGCGGGGGAGAATTCGGCTCCGATTGGCATAAGGCGGGGACCAAACACCGCAAACAGAATGTCTTCGATGACTTTCAGGCGGCGGCGGAATACCTCATCGCCAACCAGTATACCCAACCCTCCAAGCTGGCGATCCACGGCGCCTCCAACGGGGGGCTGCTCGTCGGCGCCTGCCTGGTGCAGCGCCCCGACCTGTACGCCGTTGCCCTGCCGGCGGTCGGTGTCCTGGATATGTTGCGCTACCAGAAATTCACCATCGGCTGGGCCTGGGCGGAAGATTATGGCCTGAGCGACAACAAGGAGGATTTCGATTATCTCTTCGCCTATTCTCCTTTGCACAATATTACGCCGCAGAAGTATCCGGCCACCATGATCACCACGGCCGACCACGATGACCGCGTGGTGCCGGCCCATTCTTTCAAATTCGGCGCTGCCCTGCAGGCCAGGCAGGAAGGCAGCGCGCCCATCCTGATCCGGATCGAGTCGAGTGCCGGGCACGGAGCAGGCAGTCCGACCTCCAAACGCATCGAGGCCGGGGCGGATATGCTGGCCTTCATGTTGTACAATATGAAAGAAGGGGTCATTTATCCCGCCGGCCCCGGGGCGGATAACTAAAGGCGTTTATCGCTACCCAAAAACCAGGACAGAACGCACATGCTGTATCTTTTTGACATAGGCTTCCTTCCCGTCCGCATCTGGGATATCCTGGACATCCTGATCGTGGGCTACCTGATCTACCAGATCTACAAGCTGCTGAAAGGGAATATCGCCTTTAACATTTTTGTCGGGGTTTTGACCCTCTACGTCGTGTGGTGGCTGGTCAATCAGCTGGACATGGACCTCCTCTCGGCAGTCCTGGACCAGTTCGTCAGCGTTGGCGTGATCATTATCATCATCATCTTCCAGCCGGAAGTCCGGCGTTTTTTGCTGTTTCTCGGCAATACCACCCTGCGGCAGCGATCCAACTTCGTTGGGCGCATCATCGACCGCAACCTGGAAAACACCGAGGAGAAGGCCCGGCAAATCCGGGCTATGCGTTCCGCTTTGATCCGGATGGGCAAGAAGAAGACCGGCGCCCTGATCGTCCTGGCCGGCAACCTGAGCCTCGACGGACTGGTCAGCTCCGGCGTTGCCCTTGACGCCGAGATCAGCGAGCCTCTTCTCGAGAGTATCTTCAATAAAGAAAGCCCCTTACACGACGGGGCGGTGCTCATCGCCAACGGCAAGATGAAGTCCGCCAGCTGCATCCTCCCGGTTTCCGAAAACCCCAACCTGCCCAAATCGGCCGGCCTGCGGCACCGGGCGGCAGTGGGCATATCCGAGCGGGCCAATGTGGCGGCTTTCGTCGTATCCGAAGAAACCGGCTACATCTCTTACGCGGTAGATGGAGAGCTGCGGCGCAAAGTGTCGGAAGATGCCCTGCAGGAATTGCTCAACCAGTATTTTTAGCCTATGAACCCGTGCCCGTCTTCGCTATGCTCTTCCGGGTAAAAACCAGTGAACCCATGAAACTCCAGCACCTTCAGGAATACGAGATCGACGAAGCCACCGAACAGGCCATTGCGGGGCTACTCGGCGATTGCTTCCCGGAGTACCCCAACGGCCGCATTTATTACAAGCAACTGCCGGATTTCCGGTTCCTTTGCTGGGAGGACGGAGCGCTCGTTGCTCATATGGCGGTAGAGCACCGCATGATCAGCAATGACGGACAAGCCTGCCGCATCTTCGGCGTGGTGGACCTCTGCGTGGCCGAGGCCTTTCAGCATCGCCGCCTGGCCAGCCGCCTGCTGTCCGAACTTACCATTCTGGGCCTTCGCCACCGGGTGGACTTCCTTCTCCTGATGGCCAAAGACCACAGCCTCTACCTCAGCAACGGCTTCCGGCTGGCAACCAATACCTGCCAGTGGCTGATGATCAGCGAACACCAGACCCTGGGCATCGCCCACCGCCGGGTAAAATCCAGCCTGATGGTCAAGCCGCTCGGCAAAAAGGAATGGCGGCCCGGGGTGGTAGACTTCCTGGGGCATGTGTTCTGAGAGTGTTTTTGTTCATTGGTGCATTGGTTCATTGGTTCATTGGTAAGGGGGCACGAAGGCCGGCTACTGGCTGGCCCTGGTCCAAATGCACAAAAACACCAATGCACAAATATGGCCCAAATTTCGTATTTTAGCCGCCCGTCCAAAATCCGGAATGATCAAATAAATACCAATACGAACATGCAACAAGTACAGGATTACATTCAGCAGAACAAGGAGCGCTACCTGGAAGAACTCTTTGGCCTGCTGCGCATCCCTTCCATCAGCGCCGACTCCGATTACAAAGAAGAGGTCATCAAGGCCGCCGAATTCGTGGCGGACAGCCTGCGCAAGGCCGGCGCCGACAAGGTGGAAGTCTGCCCGACGGCCGGCAACCCCATCGTCTACGGCGAAAAGATCATCGATCCGGCCAAACCCACCGTCCTGGTCTATGGGCACTACGACGTCCAGCCGCCCGACCCGCTCGAACTGTGGGAGTCGGGCCCCTTCGAGCCGGTCATCAAAAAAACGGAAGAACATCCCCAGGGCGCCATTTACGCCCGGGGTTCCTGCGACGACAAAGGGCAGTTCTTCATGCACATCAAAGCTTTCGAAGCTATGAACGCCAAAGGTGCCCTGACCTGCAACATGAAGTTCATGATCGAAGGCGAAGAGGAGGTGGGGTCCAGCAACCTGGGTGTCTTCTGCCGGGAGAATGCCGAAAAACTGGCCTGCGACACTATTCTCATCTCCGACACTTCCATCATCGCCAACGACGTGCCTTCCATCACCGTCGGACTGCGCGGCCTGAGTTATGTGGAGGTGGAAGTGGTGGGCCCCAACCGCGACCTGCACTCCGGCGTATACGGCGGCGCCGTGGCCAACCCGATCAACGTCCTCTGCGATATGATCGCTTCGATGCAGGACGAGAACCACCGGATCACCATCCCCGGCTTCTACGACGATGTGGCAGAACTGAGCGCCGAAGAGCGCGCCAAAATGAACGAGGCGCCCTTTGACCTCAATAAGTACAAAAAAGACCTGGATATCGGAGACATTCAGGGCGAAACCGGCTACACTACCCTGGAGCGCGTATCCATCCGCCCGACGCTGGACGTCAACGGCATCTGGGGCGGCTACACCGGCAAGGGCGCCAAGACGGTGCTGCCCTCCAAAGCATCCGCCAAGATCAGCATGCGCCTGGTGCCCAACCAGGATCCGGACAAGATAACGGCCCTTTTCAAAAAACATTTTGAAAGCATCGCTCCGCCTTCCGTCAAAGTCAAAGTGACGCCCCACCACGGAGGCCAGCCGGCGGTGACGCCCACCGACACGCCCGAATACCAGGCGGCGTCCAGGGCGATGGAAAAGGCCTTCGGCAAAACGCCTATTCCGGCGCGGGAGGGCGGAAGTATCCCCATCGTTGCTTTGTTCGAAGAAGTGCTGGGCGCCAAGAGCATCCTCATGGGCTTCGGCCTGGATTCCGACGCCATCCACTCGCCGAACGAGCACTACGGCTTGTTTAATTTTTATAAAGGAATCGAAACCATTCCGTACTTTTATCAATACTATTCGGAAATGAAATAATTTGGGGCTGAGGCCGGGGGGTGCCAGCTTAATGTTGGACAGTTGTCGGTTGTTTGTTGTTTGTCAATAATTTGGGGAAACAAATAACGATCAACAGACAACAAACAGCTGCCTGGCCTCACATCAATTTTAATCAGTAGTATGAAAAAACTCCACCATCTCCTCGCCGGCATTTTCTGCCTGGCGGCCCTGAACCTGAATGGCCAGCCTTTGGCTCCTGAGCCTGTTCCTGTGAAGTCATATATAGATCAGCAAGCCGACGCCCTGGAAGGGCAGGTCATACAGTGGCGCCGCTACCTGCACGAGAACCCGGAGTTGTCGAACCGGGAGTTCGAAACGGCAAAAATGGTAGCCCGGCACCTGGAAGGCCTGGGCCTGGAAGTGCGTACGGGTATTGCCCACACCGGCGTGGTGGGCATCCTCCGCGGCAGCAAGCCCGGCCCGGTGGTGGCCCTGCGCGCCGATATGGACGCCCTGCCGGTCACCGAGCGGGTAGACGTGCCGTTCGCCTCCAAAGTGACCACCACGTACCTGGGCGAACCCAGCGGCGTCATGCACGCCTGCGGGCACGACACCCACGTCGCCATGCTGATGGGCGCCGCCCAAATCCTGACGGGCATGAAGGATCAAATCGCCGGCACCGTCGTCTTTATATTCCAGCCGGCAGAGGAAGGCGCCCCTCCCGGCGAAGAGGGCGGCGCCGAGCTGATGGTCAAAGAAGGCGTACTGGCCGATCCAAAGGTGGACGCCGTCTTTGGCCTGCACATCAATGCCCAAACGGAAGTGGGAACGGTGAAGTATAAGCCCGGCGGCGCGATGGCCGCCGTGAACCGCATGGTGATCAAAATAAAAGGCAGGCAAACTCACGGCTCCCAGCCCTGGGGCGGGGTAGACCCCATTTCCATCTCCGCCCAGGTCATCCAGGGCCTGCAGATGATCGTCAGCCGCCAGATGGAGCTGACCAAAGAGCCGCTGGTGATCAGTATCGGCAAAATACACGGCGGGGTGCGCAGCAACATCATTCCCGAGGAAGTCGAAATGGTGGGCACTATCCGTACCCTGGACGAAGAGATGCAGAAAGAAGTGCACGAGCGCATCCGCCGCACCGTCCTCAATATTGCTGAAAGCTGGGGCGCTTCTGCCGAGGTGGAGATCGAAAAGGGATATCCGGTCACGTACAACGACCCGGACCTGACCGCTATGATGTTGCCCGCCATTCAGGCTACCGCCGGCGAAGAAAATGTGATCCTTACCAAGGCAAAAACGGGAGCGGAAGACTTCTCCTTCTTCGCCCGCGAAGTGCCGGGCCTGTTCCTCTTCCTGGGCGGCATGCCGAAAGGGATGGACCCTAAAGAGGCGGCGCCGCATCATACGCCTGACTTTTTCATCGACGAGAGCGGGATGAAACTGGGCGTCAGGTTATTGTGCAACCTGACGCTGGACTATATGGAGCAGTGAGTATTCCTGATTTTGCGGCCTGCTCACGGGCCGCCCGAAGGCTTGCGCTGATGAACAGAAGCGCGCAGCCCGCCCCAAAAAAAAACCGGCCACATCGGGCCGGTTTCCAAAAGAGCTTTGAGAGGCTATCTACATACCAAAAATGAGGATATCCTTTGATACCCCCGAAATCTTTCATAGGATTATAATGATGTTCGTGGGATTTGCACCTTATTTGCCCCGCGGCTTTCTGCGGGTGCCGCCAACGGCTGATTTTCTCCGTTGACAATACAAAGGTGAGGAAAAAAGCAGGGCGCATGAAGTACAATTCGTTAAATTGCTGGATTGGTTTTCGTTTAACTTAAAGGCGCAAAAAACTGATATTCAGTTTTTTGCGCCTTTAAGTTAAATGCCAGGCTGTGTCGGCGGCGCTATTGCGATAAATTTTTTTTGCGGGTTGCCGGAAATAATTTGCCGGGTTTTGCCGGCGAACCGCAAATCCCTCACCTTTTAATCATCTTAGCTACCTGGATGTTCTCCCCGTCGCTCATCACGATCAGGTAGAGGCCGGAGGGCAGTCCGTTGAACTCCAGCACGATGTCTTCCCCTTCTGTCCGCTGCCGAAAAGGCACCGGTTGCCCGAGCAGGCCGAAAACAGCGGCCTCGGGCCGGACGGGCGCTCGCCCCTGCCGGATGCGGACTTCGTTTTCGAAGGGGTTGGGGGAAATCTGCCAGGAAGGGGGCGGTGGGACATTTCCTCTTCCGGTAAATACGAATTCGAAACAAGCGTCGGCGAAGCAGCCGTTGCCATCCGTTACCCTTACGCAATAGAGGCCCGGAGAGGCGGGCTCGGCCGTCGGCGTCGTTTCTCCTGTACTCCACTGGAAGGAATACTGTTCCGGGTTTTCCAGCCCGGCGATGGCAATGCTTTCCCCGTCCTGTTCCAATCCGAATTCGGGGAGGGGCAAGACGGCCACCGTCACTTCCGCCGACGCCGCGCAGCCGTTATCGTCCCAGGCGGTGAGGCTGTAGGTGGCGCTTTCCTCCGGTTGCACCGTGACCTGCGCAGAAGTGTGGCCGGTGTTCCACAGGTAGGCCACGGCGTTGGTGGCGCTGAGCGTGACGGGCTGGCCGGCGCAGATACTGTCGGCACTGCTGCTGGCCTGCAGGCTGGGGGAAGGGTATTCGAGGGCCTCCAGGGTGGTGGCGCCCATGCAACCATTGACATCGGTGACGGTCAGCGACCAGGTTCCGGGAGCGTCGATGTACACCGTGCGGGTATCCTGCCCGTTCGACCACTGGTAGGAAGCGAAGCCGGACGGGGCGGTCACTTCCATGCCTTGCCCCGGGCAGAAGGAAACGGTGTCAGTCCCGAATGAGGGTTGGGGTGGCGGCAGGACGGTGATGGTGACTTCCGCCGTTGCCGGGCAACCCAGCGCGTCCCAGGCGGTAAGGCTATAGGCGGTGGTTGCCGTCGGCTGAACGGTTACCTGGGCGGTGGCCGCTCCGGTACTCCACAGGTAGCTGGCGGCGTTGGCGGCGCTGAGGGTTGCGGACTGGCCGGGGCAGATGCTGAGCGGGCTGCCGCTGGCCTGGAGGTTCAGCGGCGGTTGCTCGGCAGCTGCCAGGCTGGCCGATGCCGTGCAGCCGTTGGCGCCGGTGACGGTCAGCGACCAGGTTCCCGGGCTGTCGATGAATATCGTCGGGTTGGATTGCCCGTCGGACCACTGATACTGTGCGAATCCGGCCGGAGCGGCGACTTCTGCGCCCTGTCCCGGGCAAAAAGAAACCATATTGCTCGCAAAAGACAGCTGAGGAGCGGGCAGGACGGTGATGGTGACCTCCGTGCCGGCAGAGCAGCCGTTGTCGTCCCAGGCGGTGAGGCTGTAGGTGGTGGTTTGGGTGGGCTGCACGGCTACCTGGGCAGTAGTCGCTCCGTTGCTCCAGAGGTAGCCTGCGGCGGGGCCGGCGCTGAGGGTTACCGTTTGGCCGGGGCAGATGTTGTCGGCGCTGCCGGTGGCCTGGATGGAGGCACCGGCGCAGAGCGAGTATTCCACGCAAAGCTGCGGGGCGGAACCGGGCAGGCCGTCGAAGGATTCGGCGGTCCGCCGCCCCTCGCCCCGGATGATGAACACGACAGGGCTGGAGGCGGAGTACTCCTGCCCGGCTATGATCTCCTGAAGGATGGGCGCCAGGCTTGGCGTCTTCTGAGCCGGTCCGGCATCGCCAATCTCCGCCCAGTCGGGCGGATTCCAGCTGACCGACGCCTGGGTCAGCGGGCGGCTGCTGATGTTGTTGTCGGAGTCGGCAAACGGCGCCGGGTTGCCGCCGGCCTGCCCGTGGATGGACAGCGTACAGGGGTTGTCGTTGTTGTTGTCTTCGACGCTGAACTGGATCCAGGCGTCGTGGATGACGGCATTGGGCGGAATGTTCAGCCCGGTAAACCGCATGCCGATGAGTTGATCGCCGTCGTCTTTGACCAGTTCCAGGTCGGTGCTGTACAGGCTCATGTTGCCGTTGAGCTCTTCTTCGGCATCGTTCTCTCTGTCGTCAACCTGGCTGCAGGCGCGGATGATCCCGACGTAGAACTCCCGCTCGGCAGAAGTTACCTGGTTGTCGTCGTTGTCGGTGGCGCGGGCCCTGACGAAAAAAGAGCCTTCGGCGGGCGGAGTCCAGTCCAGCGCATAGGGAGCGGAATGGTCCACCCCGACCGAATCGCCGTTGATGAAGAAGGCGACCGCTTCGATAGTGCCGTCGCTGTCGCTGGCCTCCGCCTGGAGGGAAACCGGCTGGACCGAGCTGTAAAAGGCGCCGTCGGCGGGTGCGGTGATTGCTACGGCGGGCGGGTTGCCGTTGGGGAACACTTTCTGGATGGTGAAATAGTCCAGCACTTCACCGCCCACGCCGATGAACTTCAGGTCGAGCTGCTTGTCCATGACCTCCAGGGAGAGGGAGCCGAGCGTCTTGGCGCTGTAGTACATCACCGGGTGGTCGAGGGGACCGTTCGACGTTTTGCCGGAAGAGCCGGCTACGGTATAGACAGCGCCTTTGCCGGCTGCCGGGCCGGAGCCGTCCTTGCGGTAGGCGCCGTCATCCGTCAACCGACCGTTGCCGCCGTCCAGGATCATAGCCGGTTCCAGGGTGTTGGAGGAACCATAGTGCCCATTGAGGAAAAAGGATCGTTCGTAGGAATGGCTGTGGCCGCACAGCACCAGGTCGGCGCCGGCTGCTTCCAGCAGGGGCAGCACATTCTCCCGCATGTCGATCAGTTTGCTTTCGTCATCCGAATCATGAGACCCTTTGGAATAAGGGGGGTGGTGAAAAAAGGCGATGATCCAGTCCTGTTGGGTAGCTGCCAGGTCGTTTTCCAGCCAGACGAGCATGGGGTCGCCCGGTTCCCTGCCGGAATCGTGCGAATCGAGGACGACGAAGTGGATGTTGGCGTAATCGAAGGAGTAGTAAGCTTCGGTTCCCGAGGGCAGGCCGCCGGCCTCTCCGTTTTTGGGGAAGGTGAAGATGTCGAAATAAGGCCCGGTTTGATCGGAGGCGCTGGCGCTGCCGTAGTCGTGGTTGCCGGGCGTTGACCACATGACGGACTGGATGAGCTGCTCCTCGTACATGTTTTCGAAAATGGCATGCTGGTATTCCGAGTCGGTGCCGTCGTCGTAGGCGTTGTCGCCCAGCAGCAGGATGAGGTCGGTCAGCTGGTTGCCGGCGTAGGCGTAGTAGCCGTCGCGCACGTCCCGGGCATCCTGGTCGGCGGTGCCGCAATCGCCCAGCACCCAGGCGCGGACCGGCTGGATCGTGCCGGGGGGAGGGGAGGTCCGGAAGAAGTGGTTGGGGGTGCTGCCCGCCAGCATGCCGCCGCTGTCGCCTACCGCATAGTAGTACCGCGTATTGGGGGAGAGGGCGGAGAGGGTGATTTCGTGGTCCCGGCGGGAACCGCTTTGCTCGGCAACCTGGGTGAGGTCAGCGGGGCTGGGCCCATACCAGACGACGCTGTTGGTGGCCGTGTTGGTACGCCATTTTACGACCATGCTGGTGGGCGTTCCCGATTGCAGGTAGGGGCCCCGGACAACATCTGCCAGGCGCTGGCCGGCAGGAAAGTTGGGCGCGCCCGTATCCGGCGTGGTGCCGGCGGGAGAAAGGCGGCTTTCCGTGGTGGGGCCGGCCGCCTGGCCGTTTTCATCGGCCGCGAGGTTGTTACCGCCGGCAGCGCCAGGCCGCTGCATCCGGCGAAGCACGTCCGAGCGTTTGGCGAGCCAGGCCTCCTTCCGCGCCAGGGGTTCCATGATGCGGTTGATCCGGCGCAGTGCTGCGGCGTACCGCCCGTCGGCTATTTCCAGGTCCACCAGGCGGCTTTGCAGGGAAATGACGCCGCCCAGGCGTTGCAGCCCTTCCTCCAGGGCCTCGATGGCCCGGCCGTACTGGCCCGGGTAGGCCAGCAGGATGCCGTCGGCCAGGCGGAAGTAATCATCCGGACGGATGGCATTTTCATTCTTCAGGGCGACCATCCGGTGCAGGTCCTCCTCCGCCCGGACGTAGGCGCCGGCCTTCCGGAAAATAGCAGCGCGGGTTTCGTATCCAAAGGGGTTATCCGGCTCTGCCTCCAGGAAGCGGCCGATGTGGAAGAGGGCCAGCTGCAGGTTGCCGGTATCCCGGTACAACTGGGCAAGGGGAAGGTGGCAGGCCGTATAATCGGGCGCCAGTTGCAGCACTTGATGAAAATCGCTCAGGGCCGGGCCGATGTCTCCGTGTTCCTGGTACAGCATGCCCCGTTCGAACCGGAGCAGGGCATCGTTGGGGTTGGCTTCCAGCTCGCGGCTCTTCCGTTCGATGGCTTCGTGCAGGCTGCCGTGGGCCAGGAGGCGGGCAGCCGGCGCGGCCAGCAGGGCCAGCAGCAGGAACACAGGGCTGTGTTTGCGGAGATAATTCCCGAAAAGGGCAAGGCATAGGCTCACAGGGGAGTATCCATTCAAATCCATAGGGGTGCGTTTTTGAGATTAAGAACAGGTTTGCAGCCAAAATGGCCACCTCCAAACATGCTCTAAAAAGGGGGGATAGATATATATACGAAAAATTCTCCGTACATGTTGCCCGGGCCGGGAAAGTTGTTTTTTGAAAAATCTCCCGGCTCAAATTCGTATCTTGGAGCCAATTAAGCCTTCAGACCATGCAATTGCCAGAAGCCATAGAAACCGAACGCCTGCTGATCCGCCCATTCCAGTCCAGAGACCTTCCCTTTTTCCTGGAGTTCATGCTCGATGAGATGGCCACTGAATACCTCGCCTTCACCGACGAACAAAAAACGGAAGCCGGCGCCCGCGCCCTGTTCTGGGAGGTCATCGAGAGCTACCGCAGCAACGAACCTGTCCTGGCCCTGGCAATTGTAGATAAGGAAGAAGGGTACTTCATGGGATCTTGCGGCGTTTCGCCCCTCGATGGCAACGGCGTGTTCGAATGCTATTACAGCCTGCTGCCCAAATACTGGGGCATGGGATTCGCCACCGAGGCGGCCAAGGCACTGGTGTGGCACTATCTCGGGCTGGAGGAAGTGAAGGTGGTCAAGGCTTTCGTCAGCCCCAACAACCCCCGGAGCATCCACGTGGCGGAACGGATGGGGATGAAGGCCCTGGGCCCGGCCCGGCACCCCTATTCCGGGCTGGAGGGGCTGATGTATGAGATGAGGAAAGGGCCGGGAAAATAATTGGACAATAACGCATGCAGTGTTCATCCCGATGCTGCATAGAACACAAGCCCAATCCTGTCAATCTTGTTAATCCTGTCTACCAGGAGCCATGAGCTTACTCCAATCCTGTCTCATTTTGAAAACAACAACCACGTATCCGGGTCCAAAAGAACCTGTCCGGGCTCAAATTTACACTTTACGGTAGCCTCCGCCGTTTTTCCATCCACTTTAATGGTCCAGGTTTCAGACTCAGCCCCGTCGGCACTGGTCGCCTGGATATCCAGCGGGAAACGGAAAGCGGGCCCATCCTGAAGCTGGCTCACCTTCAGCCGCAGGCGCTTCCTCCGGGGCTTGTCCCACTCCACGGCCAGGCGCGGCTGGCCGGGACGGTAAATCCATTGCCGGAAAAACCAGCCCAAATCCTGCTTGCCGGCGGCTTCCATAGCGCGCTGAAAGTCTTCAGTCAGCGCATTGCCGTTGCGGAACAGGGCGTAGTACTGCCGCAGCCCGTCCCGGAAGGCCTGGTCTCCTACCTGCCGGCGCAGCATGTGCAGCACCCAGGCGCCTTTCTGGTAGGAGTTGGGGTTGA
>JAGFJD010000075.1 GCA_024102975.1 Phaeodactylibacter sp.
AAAAACTTATGCGTTCATTCAATCCCTTATTTCTTGCCCTTTCCCTTACTTTCATCGCTTCCTGCGCCGGCGAAAGCGGACAGGAAACAACCGGGCAAGCTTCCCCGGCGGACTCCCTGATCGTCGACATCGACCAGCGCCTGGCTAAATACGTACCCGTGCGGCTGACGACGGACCTCAGCCAGCTCTCCGGCAAACAGAAGCAGCTGATCCCCGTGCTTATCGAGGCCGGCAAGATCATGGACGAGCTGTTCTGGTATGAAGCCTACGGCCACAAGGACAGCCTGATGGAAGCCCTCACCAACGAAAAGCTGGAGCGATTCGTGGCCATCAACTATGGGCCGTGGGACCGCCTGGCGGGCAACGAGCCGTTCATCTACGGCACCGGGCCCAAACCGGCGGGCGCCAATTTCTATCCCGTGGATATGACGAAGGAGGAATTCGAGGCCGCCGCGCTGGAAGGCAAGGCCGGCCTGTATACCTTCCTGCGGCGCGACGCAGCCGGCAAGCTGATCGCCGTGCCCTACCGGGAACAGTTTGCCGAACAGGTGCAGAGAGCCTCGGGCCTGCTCCGGCAGGCAGCGGCCCTGGCCGACAACGAAGCCCTGAAAAAGTACCTGAACCTGCGGGCCGACGCCCTGCTGTCCGACGACTATCAGGCCAGCGACATGGCCTGGCTGGATATGAAAGACAACCAGATCGACGTAGTCATCGGCCCGATCGAAACCTATGAAGACCAGCTCTTCGGCTACAAAGCGGCGCATGAATGCTACGTACTCGTGAAAGACATGGAGTGGAGCCAGCGCCTCGACAAGTACGCCGCCTTCCTGCCCGAGCTGCAGCGCGGCCTGCCCGTGCCGGCAAAATACAAGGCCGAACAGCCCGGCAGCGACGCCCAGCTCAACGCCTATGACGTAGTGTACTACGCCGGCGACTGCAACGCCGGCAGCAAGACCATCGCCATCAACCTGCCCAACGATGAAGAGGTGCAACTGCAAAAGGGCACCCGCCGCCTGCAGCTGAAAAATGCCATGCGCGCTAAGTTCGACAAAATACTCGTGCCCATCGCCGGCGTGCTGATCGACGAAAGCCAGCGGCAACACATCACCTTCGACGCCTTTTTCGCCAATACCATGTTCCACGAAGTGGCGCACGGCCTGGGCATCAAGAACACCATCAACGGCAAAGGCACCGTGCGGGAAGCCCTCAAAGAGCACGCCTCCGCCCTGGAAGAAGGCAAGGCCGACATCCTGGGCCTGTACATGATCAAACAGCTGCACGACAAAGGCGAGCTGGAAGGCGACCTGAAAGGCTACTACACTACCTTCATGGCCGGCATCTTCCGCTCGGTCCGCTTCGGGGCGTCCAGCGCGCACGGCAAGGCCAATATGATCCGATTCAATTACTTTGCTGAAAGGGGCGCCTTCGAACGCAACCCCGAAACCGGCCTCTACCGGGTCGATTACGACAAGCTGGAACAGGCCGCCGCCTCCCTGTCGGAGCTGATCCTCACCCACCAGGGCGACGGCGACTACGATGGCGTCGCCCAACTGGTGGCCGACAAGGGAAAAATCGGCGAACAGCTGCAGGCCGACCTGGACCGCCTGTCGGAAGCTTCCATCCCGGTGGATATTGTCTTTGAGCAGGGCGTGGACGTGCTGGGGCTGGAGGAGTTGTAGGGGGTTGAGGTTAAGGTTGAGGTTAAGGTTAAGGTTAAGGTTGAGGTTGAGGTTGAGGGAGGAGGGTTGGAGCCTTTAATTTTCCTGAAATTCCTTACCTTTGCGTTCAAAACAGCAATGAGGGCGCTCCGCCTCCTTCGGTTTCCGCCTGTTACAGCATTTTATGGTACGGGCCGAAGGAGGCAGAGCATCCCCTTCTGTCCGGTTTATTAAAATAGTCCTGCTCTTTAAACCTGCCTTTGTGCGAAGTGCGTCAGGCCATGGCGCATTGCCAACGCCTTTATACCCATCCCTTGTCATCCAGGCAAATAACGATCCTATGAAAAGAATGCAACCATCCACACTGCTTCTCACCCTTATCTGTCTTGTTTCGTGGAGCGGCCTGCTCGCCCAGCCAAGCATGGGGGGGGCGCCGCTGGGCCTTACCGAGGCGTTCCGGAAAGCCCACGGAGACAAGCCGCCGGCGGCAGAAAAGGCACCCCGGCTGAACCTGAAGAAAATCCTCCGGGAAGACGAGCAATTTATCGGCGCGCCGCGTTTCGCAGCGCCTCTGGCGGTCGATTATACCCTGGAAAATGCGGGCGAGTGGACGGAGCTGGAGGATGGCGGCCTGCTCTGGCGCCTGAAGATCCGTTCGGAAGGCGCCCTGGGGCTGGCGGCCTTTTACCGGGGGGTATACCTGCCGCCGGGATCGAAGCTGTTTATGTACAGCGAGGACGGGAAGCAGGTGCTGGGGGCTTACACTTTCCGGAATAACCGCCCTTCGGGCCAGTTCCTGACCGGCTTCATCGACGGGGAGGCGGCGGTGATCGAATACTACGAGCCGGCTGCGGCGCGGGGGCAGGGGCGGTTGCAAATCTTCCGCATCGATCATGCTTACCACAAGGACAACTACCGCGCCGCCCGGCAGGAGCCCGAGGAAGCAGAGCGGCTCAGCTTCGGCTTCGGCACCGCCCTGCCCTGCCACAAGAACGCCAACTGCCCGGAGAGCGATCCCTGGGAGTTGCAAAAGCGCAGCGTCTGCCGCATCGTCATGGCCCTGGAAGAAGGGACGGGCTACTGCAGCGGGACGCTGATCAACAATACGGAAGGCGACGGCAAGCCCTATGTCCTGAGCGCCTTCCATTGCCAGAACGGCTATACGCCGCTTTACGACCTGTGGCGGCTCGACTTTTCCTATCAATCGCCCGGATGCGACAACCCGGCCACGGAGCCAATCCCCAACTCCGTCCTGGGGTGTGTGCAGCGCGCCGGGCGGCTGGAGAGCGACTTCCTGCTGCTGGAGGCCACTTCTGTTATCCCTGCCGATTACAACGTCTTTTTCAGCGGCTGGACGCGCGCGGCGAATCCGCCGCAGAGCGGGGTCATCCTGCACCATCCCAGCGGCGACATCAAAAAGATTGCCTCCTACAGCGGGGCGTCCACCTACAACGGCGTGCTGGTCTGGAACTCCAACGTTTCGACGCCCCCCAACCACCACTTCCGGGTGGAGTACGGGATGGGGACGTTCGAGCCCGGCTCTTCCGGCAGCGCCCTGTACGACCAGAACGGCCGCATCTGCGGGCAGCTGCACGGCGGGCTCGACGGGCCCTGCGGGCAGGCATCCGGCTTCTTCGGGCGTTTCCGCTTGTCGTGGGAGGGTGGCGGCACGCCGGACACCCGCCTCCGGGACTGGCTCGACCCGCTCGGCATGGATGTGGAAATACTGAACGGCATGGGGCAGCCCGACCTGGGCTCGGGCAGCATTTCGGGGATTATAACGAACGAGGCCGGCCGGCCCGTCGCCGGCGTCGGCATCACCCTGAGCGGCCCGGCGGATGCTTCGGCAACCACCGGACCGGATGGGATGTACCAGTTCAACGACATCCCGCTAGGCCAGCCCCTCGGCCTGGCCCTGCGCAAGGACGACGACTTCCAGAACGGCCTGTCTTCCCTCGACCTGGTGTTCATCACCAAGCACATCCTCGGGCTGGACCCGCTGGACACTCCCATCAAAATCATGGCGGCGGACGTGAACGGATCCAACAGCCTGACCACGCTCGACCAGATCGGCATCCGCAAGGTGATCCTCGGTATCGACCTGGAGTTCAGCGGGCGGCCCGCCTGGCAGTTCTTCCCGGCAGGCTATACGTTTTCCAACCCATCCAACCCCTTCCTGGACCCCATGCCGGACATTTTCATGATCAACAACTTCACGGAGGATATTACCGATATGGATTTCATCGGCGTCAAATCCGGCGATATCGACGATAGCGCGGATACGGGGGGATAGGGCCTGGTACCGGGTAAAAAACGCGAAGCTTTCGCACCTTTGCATAAAATGCAGCCTTTGGATGCAGCTCCACCTAATTAACGATTCTTCCTTATGGCCAAAACCTGCAGTTTCCTTTTCCTCTTCTTTTCCCTGGCCTTCAACCTCTTTGCGCAAGTCAAAGAAGCCCCCGACAGGCAGCGGGGCGAAGGCCCCTACGAACAACTCATTATCCGGGGCATCACCCTGATCAACGGCAACGGCGCGCCGCCCCGGGGGCCCATCGACATCGTCGTGGAGGGCAACCGGATCAAACAGATCGAAGTGGTGGGCAACCCGGGCGTACCCATCGATCCTGCGGACAGGCCGATGCTCCGGGAAGGGGGCCGCGAACTCGACTGCGAAGGCATGTACCTCCTGCCCGGCTTCGTCGACCTGCACGGCCACATCGGCGGCAAGGGGCAGGGCACCGACGCGGAGTACGTCTTCAACCTATGGATGGGCCACGGCATCACCACCGTGCGCGACCCGGCCTGCGGCAACGGCCTCGACTGGGTCCTGAAGCACAAGGAGCGCAGCGCCAAAAACGAGATCACCGCCCCCCGCATCTACGCTTATACCGTCTTCGGCCAGGGCAGCGAGGAAACCGTCAGCAAGCCCGAACAGGCGCGGGAATGGGTGCGCCAGAACGCCCGGAAAGGCGCCGACGGCATCAAGTTCTTCGGCGCGCCGCCCGACGTCATGGCTGCCGCGCTGGACGAAAACAAAAAGCTCGGCCTGCGCTCGGCCTGCCACCACGCACAGATGGACGTCGGCCGCTGGAATGTCCTGAATTCCGCCCGCGCCGGCCTGACCAGCATGGAACACTGGTACGGCCTGCCGGAAGCCCTCTTTGCGGACCGCACCGTACAGGACTACCCGCCCGGCTACAACTACCAGAACGAGCAGCACCGCTTCGCCGAAGCCGGCCGGCTCTGGAAACAGTCCGCCCCGCCCTACTCCGATCACTGGAACAAAGTAATGAATGAACTGCTTGCCCTGGATTTCACCATCGACCCCACCTTCAACATCTACGAGGCCAGCCGCGACCTGCACCGCACCCGCCGCCTGGAGTGGCACGAGGAATACACCCTGCCCTCCCTCTGGCGCTTCTACATGCCCAGCCGCATCAGCCACGGCTCCTACTGGCACTTCTGGGGCACGGAAGAAGAGGTCGCATGGAAAGAGAATTACCGCCTGTGGATGACGTTCGTCAACGAATACAAAAACCGGGGCGGGCGCGTCACCGCCGGCTCCGACTCGGGCTTTATCTACCAGCTTTACGGCTTCGCCTACATCCGCGAGCTTGAGCTGCTGCGGGAGGCGGGCTTCCACCCCCTGGAAGTCATCCGTTCCGCCACCCTCAACGGAGCCGAAGCGCTGGGCGCCGACGGCGAGATCGGCACGGTCGAGGTGGGCAAGCTGGCAGATTTTGCCATCGTGGAGGAAAACCCGCTGGGCAACCTCCAGGTGCTGTACGGCACCGGCGCCATCAAGCTGATGCCCGACAACTCGGTGGCCCGGGTGGGCGGCGTGAAGTACACAATCAAAGACGGCATCGTTTTCGACGCCAAACAACTGCTGGCCGACGTGCGGGAGATGGTGCGCCAGGCCAAGGAGGAGGAGGGGTACGAGATCAGGCAGCCGGGGGTGGAATAGGGTGCTATTCGCAGTTCGCTATTCGCAGTTCGCTATTCGCAGTTCGCAGTTCGCGGTTTTTACCCGCCTCCGCCTTCGACGGACCGTAGTCCGCTTCGGCGGACGGAGGCCGTGGGCCGAAGCCACTTTGGCGGGCGAAGGCCCGGCCGAGGCACGAGGACGGGCGCTGTTCGCAGTTTTGTTCGCGCAAATTCGTATAATCCGCGCAAATTCGCGTTACGCGAGGCATTACGCCTACCTCTCAATAATCAAACCTATCCAGAATATGGCTTCGAGATTATTATTCCTGTTCGCTTTCACAATTTATTTCCTCTCCGTTCAGGCCCAGCCTGCCCGCTACCGGGCTGCTATTGACAGCGCCCGCAGCCTGGTGGAGCGCTTTGTGGCCTTCAGCGACATTCCCGGCGCGGCGGTATCCGTGTCGGTGGGCGGCGAGATCGTTTGGTCGGAAGGCTTCGGTTATGCCGACCTGGAGCAGCAGGTGCCGGTCCGGCCGGAGCGGACCAAATTCCGCATCGGCAGCGTGAGCAAGCCGCTGACGGCTGCGGCGGTGGGCGTACTCTACGACAAAGGTAAAATCGATTTGAACGCCCCTGTACAGCAATACGTCCCCGGCTTCCCGGAGAAGCGCTGGCCCGTCAGCCTGCGGCTGGTGGCAGGCCACCTGGCGGGCATCCGCCACTACCGGGGCCAGGAGTTTATGAGCAGCAAGCGCTACGCCACCGTTGGCGAAGGCTTGTCTATTTTTGCCGGCGACAGCCTGCTCTTCGAGCCGGGCGAGCGCTTCTCTTATTCCAGCTACGCCTGGAACCTCGTCAGCGCCGCCGTCGAAGGGGCGAGCGGGGAGGATTTCCTGAATTATATGCAGGAAGCGGTCTTCAACCCCCTGGACATGAACAACACCACCGCCGATTTTACCGACAGCCTGGTCGCCTTCCGCACCCGCTACTACGAAAAGACGGAAGGCGGAACCACCGTCAACGCACCCTTCGTAGACAACAGCTATAAATGGGCCGGCGGCGGCTTTCTTTCCACCACAGAAGACCTGGTGCGCTTCGGCCACGCTCACATCCAGCCCGGCTTCCTGAGCGATGCTACGCTAAGCCTGTGGCTCACCCCCATGAAAACCAATGCAGGCGAACCTACCGGCTACGGCATGGGCTGGTTTGTCGGCGAGGACGGCACGGGCGCCCCCTGGTTTGGCCACGGCGGCGGCTCAGTAGGCGGCATCACCCAGCTAATCGTTTATCCCGAACCCCAGGTCGTGGTGGCCATGCTCACCAACTCCGGCCGGGTGGATTACGGGGATACGCACCAACGCATTGCCCACCTGTTCATGCCAACGCCACTCTCCTACCCCGCCCCTGACGAAACTGCCCTGGAACCTTTTCTGGGCGAATACCTCCTCAATGGAGACACGCCGGCAAAGGTTTTCCTGGAAAACGGCCGCCTTTACTTCTCCCGCCACAGCGGCCTGCCGGAGCTGCTGATCCCGCAGGAGGACGGGAGTTTTGTAGCCCTCTCCGGCAATACCCGGCACCGTTTCCGGAGTCATCCGGAGATGGTAGTTGAAATGCCGGGAAGAGAAGGGGAAATGGTGGGGGTGAAGCAGGAGTAAGCTGAAGCCGAACAAGCCCTGGAACCGGCAACGGGCCCGGCACCTGTTCCCGCCAGAGTGAAACCCGCTAAAGCACAATCTAATGCTGTTGGCACTAAATAACGGGGCAGTTATTTTTCCGCCGGGAACAAAATGATGCTGACCGTTAGCGTCAGCATTGGTTCCCCTCGACAAGCTCGGGGCCGGGTTCGCTGGCAATCAACAGCTTAGAGGCTGCGAATGAGCAATAACCAATTTTACCCCGAGCAAAGCCGAGGGGAACCAACAACTGCCACGGGACTTCGTTCCGGAAGTACTAACTATCTGGCCATGAAACCATCCTCCCTCCTCCCCTTTTCCCTGCTGCTCCTCATCTGGGCCTGCAACGCCCAAACGGGCAACGAACCGCCGTACACCAACGCCCTCATCCACGAGAGCAGCCCCTACCT
>JAGFJD010000121.1 GCA_024102975.1 Phaeodactylibacter sp.
AGCGCGGCGACACCTGCGCGTAGGCCATCACCCGCGAACGGCGGATGCTGTGGGTAAGCTGCAGGGCGGCGCCTTCGTTCGCCAGGTTGTTGGTCTGCACCCAGTGCTGGTGCCAGAACAGGAAGCGGACATATTTGCTGCCGTCTCCTGATAAATCCAGCACGAGCGGCTTGTAGGAATGGTCAACTTCCGGTTTCTCCGGGCCGTCCGTATGTTCCTGGCTTTCCTGGCTTTCCTGTGCTTTATGGGTTTCCCCGGCTTCCTGGGCAGAAGCAGCGAGGCGTACTCCCAGGAAAAAGGCAGAAAGAGCAAGTAGCCGAATAAAGTGTTTCATGTGTGTCGTTTTTGAAATGTGCAACGGTTTTTTTGAAATAAGTAAGCCTCAAAAACAAGTTGTCGGTTTCGACGGTGAGGCAGCGGTTGCCTGAAAGGGCATAGTAATAGGGAGTGGAAAAAATCAAGTTGTTTTAGAAGCTGTTTAAATTTGGCTTTGCAGCCGGAAGTGCTGAATTCAAACAGCTTCTTACTGCGCCTCCTGCAGTTGCGCTTCGGCTTGCCCTTCCCAGGCTTTCTTTTCCAGCCGGTCGGACAGGAAGGTGACCATGAGGAGGAAGAATATCAGGCCGACGGACAGGTACTCTTCCTGAACGCCAAACAGGGGCCGGGAGGAGAAATCCTTCAGGCCCAGGGCCTCGAAGCCTTTGTTGTACTTGGGGGTCTGGTCCTGCTTGATGGAGGGGAAGGTGGCCAGCAGGTCGCCCTTGATCGATTCGTTGATCGCTTCCATCTTCGCCCGGGCGGTGGAATCGCCCAGGGTGTAGTTGATCTCGTTCAGCTCCAGCTCCAGCTCCGTGTAGTGGGTCGACTGTCCGGCGAAGGAGGCAGTCACGCCGTCGAGGGTCATGGTGGCGAAGGAGTTTCCGTTCAGGGAGACATATACCCGCCGGCGCAGTTGTTCGATCTTGATGGTCGGGAAGAGGCTGAAGGCGTCTATGTCAAATTCATACAGGCGCTCGGCGAGGGCTTTGCGGTGGTCCTGGTGTATTTTGCGGAAAAGGGGGTGGCCTTCTATCGGGGTGCTCGGCGTCCCGTAGAACTTGATCGGGTATTTGTACTCCGCCCGGTTGAGCATGTTGTCATCGATGTCGTTGACCTTGACCTGCAGGAGCTGCCGGCCGTTCTTGCGGTCGTTTTTGTCGGTGAGCACATAGCGGGAGCGGTGCCTGACGCCGAACTGCCGCTTCAGCAGTTGCATTTCTTCGTTGTCGTAGTACTGGTCGATGAAGAAGTCTTCGGCGATCTTGGTGCTGAAGCCGTCGTCGAATTCCTTCAGGAACAGGTTGTTGTTGTCGTACCGGGCCTTCAGGTAATTCCAGACGGAGTCCACGATCTCGTTCGGCACCGCCAGCTTGATCTCGTTCTCGATGCGCATGGCGTCGAAGCCGCCGGCGTCGAATTCCGACGATTGGGCGAAAACGGAAAAGCAGGAAAAGAGGAAGAGGGTCAGTGTAAGAAGTCGTAGTTTCATGATGTTATGATTGTTATGAAAAAAGTTTTTTTCCTGGAGAGCCCTGTGAGGGCCAGCCAAAATGCCTGTTTTGTATCACGCAGATTAAAAGGTGGGGGGTAAGTGGGGGGTGGGGGGCGAGAGGATTGAAGGCGAAGTGGAATTCATCTTTCCCGGCCGGGCCGGCTTCAAAGCGCAGTTGCCGCAGCCCTATTCATCTTCAGAAGAAAGTTCGGCCCTGCTGGTGGTCAGTATTTTTTCCAGGGCGTCCAGATGTTCGCTGAAAGCCCGGCGCCCGGGCGCCGTCACTTCGTAGTAAGTATTCGGCTTGCGGCCGACAAACTGCTTGTGCACCTTTATGTAGCCCTCTTTTTCCAGCGCCCGGAGGTGGCTGGCCAGGTTGCCGTCCGTGGCGTCCAGCATTGTTTTGAGGCGGTTGAAATCGGCCTCGTCATTGACCAGCAGGATGGACATGATGCCGAGCCGCAACCGGTTGTCAAAAATTTTATTGAGCTTGGTAATGAAATCTTTCATCGTCTAAGAGGTTAGAGGTTGGATATCTGGCGCGTTTTCCGGCTAAGGCCCAACCCTTTCCCGCTTGTTCTCTCCCGCTTCGTATTTATAATACATCCAGACGCCGTAGATGATGTGCAAAAAACCAAATCCTATGACCCAGGCTTCCAGCCCAAAACCCATGCGGAAAGTAGCCAGAACGCCCAGGGCGATCTCGCAAAGGCCCAGGTAATGGACATCGTGCAGGGTATATTTGCTGGCATTGACCAGCGCCAGGCCGTAAAAGACCAGCGTCGCCGGCGCTACCAGCCCGATCAAACCATGTTTGAGCAATGCCAGGCAGAAAAGGCCGCCGGCCACCAGGGGAATGCCCAGGCTGACCAGCAAACGCCGGGTCAATGCATCCCAGATTCTCTGCCCCTTGCGCCGCGCTTTGCGGGTCGTGAAAAAGATGCCGAAACTCAGGGCCAGCACGATGACGCCCACCGCGTCCAGGATGAAAAACGTGAGATATCCCATCCCCCACTTGTGTATCTCCGGCGCCATGACGTAATATGGGCGTTCCTGGTCAAAAGGGCTGGCGCCTAAGTAGGCGTAAACCAACGCCGCCCCCAGCAATGCCGCCACGCCGGCAACAACACCCGACAGGCCGCTCAGCGAGATAAACCGCGATGAACGTTCCATCAAAGAGCGGATTTCACTCAATGTTTCCAGGTGTTGGTCCGGGTTCATTTTTTTCATATAAAGAACTTTGTGTGGCAAAGTTTACTGTCAATTTGAAGAGAATTTACGGAGCAGAGAGAGAGATGTTTCACAGACAGCTCAGAATTTTTTAAAATTATACTGACGCACGGCAGGTTTTGTCGACTACAAAACCCGCCGGGTCACTACATACTGGCATCGCTGGTTTTGCTCCTGACAAAACCACGCGTTCGCCAGTATTAGCGGAAGCGTTTCCCATTGACAGGGCGATACGAACAATTTATCGTGATGTAAACTTATACTAGCAATCGCTACTCGTGATGCACAACAACCAAATACTTGCCAGATTCAAAAAAGACCGTTTATGGCCAAAACCAGCTTTTTTCCAAAGTTAAGAACCGCAGCAGCGCTGATTTTTGTCTTTGTGTTGATTTATGGCACCAATCGCCTGGACAACCACCATTTTGAAAATGTACAGCACATCATCAACACCGTTTACGAAGACAGGATCGTTGCTCAACATTACATTTACCAGCTGAACAACCTCTATCGCCGGAAGGAGGAGGGCATTCCCGGCTCGTTGAAAGAAGAGGCTGCCCGGGATATCAACCGGCAAATTGACAGCTACTTCGAATTGTTTTCAGCCACGAGGTTAACCAATAAAGAGGCTCGGGTTTTTCAGTTGCTGGAAGAAAAAAACGAGGAACTGAAGGCCCTGGAAGCGCGGCTGGCTGCCCTGCCGGACAGCGATCCGGGCGAAAAGGATATCGGCCGGATTAAGGCGAAGATCGATGGGATATACGAAAGCCTGGACGGCCTTTCCGAAATTCAACTGAACGAAGGAGGCCGCCTGCGGCAAGCCGCCCAGGATTCTCTGGATACCAATTCCTTTTTTTCGCAGCTGGAATTGCTCGCGCTTTTGTTTACCGCCCTGCTGGTCCAGGTCATCATATTTTATGTGCCGAAAAGCAATTAGCGCCTGTTTGGAGAGGAAAAAGGAACCCGGATCATGCGTTTTAATAAAAATACCTTTTAACTTGGGCGGATAACATATAATTATAAGACAAATGAAAGCCCTTTTCTACACCCGGGAATATCCGCCCTACGTCTACGGCGGCGCCGGCGTCCACGTCGAATACCTGGCGGCCGAACTGGCCAAACTGATGGAAGTGGAGGTGCGCTCGTTCGGCGACCAGGATGAAACCGCCGGCAACCTGGCCGTCAAAGGCTTCCCCTATGATAATCCGGTTTTCAGCCGGGCCGACGGCAAGCTAAAGGCCGTCCTGCAAACCCTGAGTACCTGCGTGCACATGAACGCGGAGCCGACAGACGCCGACGTCGTCCACTGCCATACCTGGTACGCCCACTTTGCCGGCATCGTCGCCAAACTGTGCTACGGCATCCCTCTGGTCATTACGACCCATTCCCTGGAACCGCTGCGGCCCTGGAAACGGGAACAACTGGGAAGGGGCTACGACGCTTCCTCCTGGGTGGAAAAAACAGCCATCGAAATGGCCGACGCCATAATTGCCGTTTCCGAAGAAACCAAACAGGACGTCATGAAATTCTTTGACGTCGGCGAGGAGAAAATAAAAGTCATCTACAACGGGATCGACCTGCAGCAGTATGCCGCCACGGAAGCTGCGTCTACTTTAGAGGAATATGGCGTGGACCCCTCCCGGCCCTACGTGCTCTTCGTGGGCCGCATCACCCGGCAGAAGGGCATCATCCATCTGGTCAACGCTATAAAATATATCGATCCCGAAACCCAGGTCGTACTGTGCGCCGGCGCGCCCGATACGCCCGAGATCGCCACAGAGATGGAGGACAGCGTCCGGGAGGTGAAAAAAAACAGAGATAATGTGATCTGGATCGATAAAATGCTGAGCAAGGAAGCGGTCATTCAACTGTATTCCCACGCCGACGTATTCTGCTGCCCGTCTATCTACGAGCCCTTCGGCATCATCAACATCGAAGCCATGGCGTGCAACACCGCCGTGGTGGCCAGCGCAGTCGGAGGGATAAAAGAGGTGGTCGTCCACGGGGAGACCGGCTTGTTGATACCTTTGGAACAGCAAAACGAAGCGCCCTTTGAGCCGGTTAACCCCGACAAGTTCGCTAAAGACCTGGCAGACGGCATCAATAAACTGGTCGCCGACCCGGAGCTGCGGGCATCCATGTCCCGAAAGGGTAGAAAAAGAGTGGAAGAGCACTTCGACTGGCGGGCCATCGCCCGGCAGGTGGAGCAGTTGTACCGGTCGCTGGCGGGGAAGGGGTGAGTGGGCCACTGGACAAAGAAACAACCAATAAAATAAAGGCGGGACGATCGACAACGATGTCGTTCTGTTTTTTTCCGGATCAGAAACCAAATTAATGAGGGCTTTTAAATGGGTCGCGATACTGTTCTTTGTATCGCAGGGTGGGTTTTCATCTGCAGCGCAACCGGGCTTTACCGCAACGCCGGAAGTGGTCACTGCCGTGAAGCCGTCCGATATTTTTGTCTTTTACAATTACACCCAATTCGGGAACCTGACGGGCGATACCCTTCAGATGCGGTGGGTCAGGACCGAGGTTGCCGCCAGCAACCGGTCGGCTACCCCCGGGACGGGCCCGATGGGCAACTGGGCCATAGCCATCCAGGACCCCAACGCCTATTACAACCCCGCCAATGGCCTCGACAGCGCCGATTTTTACCTGCCGCCGGCAACCGGCAGCACCGATCATTTTATCCTCCAGCTTTTCCCCAATAACGAAGCGGGCAACCTGATCATGAAGTTCAGGTTCTTTCCCGTCGCTAACCCCGCCGATTCGCTGACCGTCACTTTCGACTTCACCGCGACTCCGGCAATGACTTCAACCATTGAACAGGCATCCGATGCTGTGCTATCGGCCTACCCGAACCCTGCCCCGGGCCGGTTCTTCATCCGCAATTTAACGGGCAGCCCCAGTGTGGTGACCTTATTTTCTCCCCGTGGTGAGGCTTTGCGGCGTCATGTTTTAATGCCCGGAGAAGAGGCTCCGGTCGATGGTTCCGGGCTGCCGGCGGGGAATTATTATCTAAGGGCCGAGGCCGGGGACAGGCTGTATTGTCAAAGGGTCGTGTTTTATCAGTAAATGAGAGCCCTGCTCTGACACCTTGCCGGGATTTCGGAAAAGGCCGTTGGCAGCCCAAACAGCCACCCTCAAACAAGCCCGTACTTTGCAACTGTGCCGGAGTCTTTCGGTTTCAACTCTTGTATACCAGCAGGTCGCCCTCCCGGTTTTCTTCACTCAGTAGCTGGCACAGGCCGGGAAACGCGCCAAAAACGCTCTTGATTTCCTCCATGCGGCTAAGCAACGCCTGCCAGGCCTCTTCGGTTTCCCGCATTTCCGGTTCTTCGATCAGGGCAGCGAGTTCGTCTTCCAGCAGTGTGTTTTTTTGCATCCTGCGCCCGGAGATGATCTTTTGAGCAAGCTTCCCTTCTTCCTCTGCTCCGGTTTGGCCCAGCAAGGGAAAACGTTTTTGGGGATCCCAGTTCAGGGTAAAGTTGGTTAAGTTCAGCATGAAGTTTTCCCGGTCGATGACTTTGCCGGCGTATTGCCGGGCGGCGGTTTGTCCCATTTGGGGGCCATAATGGAGGGTAATTACCCGATTGAGGCAGTCCAGAGACCCCGGGTCCCGAAAGTCGGTTTTCAACATACTCAGCGTTAGAAAATCCCGGTTAGAAAGGAAGAGGCTGGTTACGAAGTTGAAGTAGGCAGCCAGTTCCTGCGCATGGCCCGGCGCCCTTTCAATGATGCGGCGGCGCAGGAAGTAATGTTCCCGCAGCCAGACCTCCGCTTCGTTTTTCCTGCCCAGGTAGTGTTGGTATTCGTGGTACAGGACCGGTACGGACAAGAGGGGGTGGAACAACAACTGGTAAACCATGCCCATGCTGTTGGGCTGAGAATAATCGAGTACTTCCAGGTATCGGAATTGCACATTCCCGGGAACGTCCCTGGGCGGTATATAGCGCGTCCAGAGTTGGAGCCCATAGCCTGTTTCCCGATAGTACGCCAGGCGGCTGCGCAAGGCAAAAGGCATCAGTTTCAGTGGGTACTTTTCCAGGAAACGGATGGCCTCCGGCAGGCAGCGGCAAATTTCTTTTACTGTTTCCAGCAGGTGATCCATCGGGGGAAGGGGCTGCTCGTCTTCAGCAACCTGGAGCAGTGCGTCGTGCAGCAAGTAATTCAGTTCCCCGGTTTTTGTGCCCGGCATCAGGCGGAGCTCATAGGTTGAAAAACGAGGGTCGCCGTCTTCGTCGGGCAGGCGGGGCTTCGCATGCTCCTCCATGGAAGCCGCTTCTGTTTCCGGGACGCCGCGCCCTTCTTCTGCCCGGGATTCTTCGGCAGTTTTCCGCAACGCCCGGAGGGTTTCGGCAATTTCTTTCCTGGCTGCCTCTTCCAGGAAAGAGTGGTTCAGCAACTGGCTCAGCCCTACGGCTGCGTGTTGGCGCACGTATGCGGAGTAATCCCGCTCGTTATAAGCCGCCCGGGTCAGGAAATTGCCGGCGGACAGGTGGAGGATGGCCTGGTCGCGTTCTGCTTTGAGAGCGTTCAGCTCTCCGATAACGGCTCTGAGTTCCTGCTCGGTATTTTGAAACTCGGGATCGTACATCAGCGCATTCGGATGGAGCTGCTGCGCCAGATGCCGGTCGATGATCTTCTTCCGCGCATCGTAGAACTCCCGGGCTTCCTTTTGCAGCGACTTCATAGAGCCCTGGATAATATCCACCTCTTTCAGTATTTCCTGATCCTTGTCGAAATTTAGGTAAGAGGCATCCCGGGCTGCGCAGAATCCCATTGCCCGCAGCAAAGTGGCGGCGGCCATGTCCGGGAAGTAGTTCTCCTGGCTGGAAACGGCCTCTTCGTCTGTTTGTTTGTGTTTCTCGTTTTCCAACTCCACAAACAGGGCCTTCAGCGTCGGCAAGGCTTTAACGCTCGGCAGGATGGACAAGCAATGCCCCATGGCCCAATGCAGGCTGATCTTTTCTTCTCTGGCAGCAGCCAGTTTCGGCCGGGGCTCCTCCTCGTCCATGCCGGTTTGGCTGTAGTCGGGAGTCAGCAATAAACTTTCTCTCGGCTGCCGGTGTGGTTGTGGACGCTTTGGCAGTTTTTCTTTTTTTTCGGGGATCAGCCCGGCGGATGGCCCTGCTTTGGGTTTTGTGCAGAATTTCCGACAAGACCGATTCGTCTGAGATTTTTTCCAGGCAGGCCAGACGCGTTTTCTCCTCCTCTTCTTCGTCTTCAATTACTTGTTTCAGGATGGCTTCCGAACCAATCTTTTCCAGGGCTGCCCGCGCCAGTTTGTCCTCCAGGTTTTCATCCAGGTACAGGCGGTACAGTACTTCGTCCGACCGGATTTCATCCAGCGCCTTCCGGCGCAACTCCCTGGGCATGTCATCGTTGTAAAGGATTCGCAACAGATTGCTTTCCGGAAGGGTTTCGTTCGAGTTGAGCAACGCCTCGAAACGCTTTTCCGGAAACAGGCCGGCCAAACGCCAGAAAAGAGGCACAACAACAAAAGGCGCCAGTATCCAGCTTGCCGCCTCATACCGGGAGGGAACGGCCTGGAACAACCACCACCAGAGTATAAAACAGGAAATGGCCAAAGCCCATCGGTTCCACCAGTTTTCCTTTTCGGAAAAAGCAAAATAAACGCCCACATAGCCAGCGAAAAACATCATCAACAGCAATCCGAAAGAAGGCAGGTTCTCCCTTCTGAAAAACCGGATTGCCTCCGCCTCGTTCCAATAAGGAATGGAAACGACAAATGCCAGGATAGCGGCGCCAACCACCGGGAACCACCGGCCGAACGCTAATTCTACTCTTGGATTTTTGCTTATTTTCGAAAGGGCCACCCATAGGGGAAAGAACAGCAAACAACCAAGCTGAGCCATTTGGAATTCTTTGAATTGGAAGGCGGCCGCTATTAAAGCAATGTTGAACAGCAGGCTGGCGTAGAAGTGAGTTTTGGTGTTTTCCATTAGGGAAAGGTTTAACATCCAAGTTAACAACTTTTACGCTTTGCCTCAAGCCCGGGCAGCAGTTTTTTGCCGATAATGCATTGTTGAATGTTCCCCGCATCTTTCCTTCAGTTCCTGCCAAAGAAAAAGCATCAACAATGTTGCCAAACAAATACGAAAGGTTTACACAGTTTTACACTGACTGGCTGCATCTTCCCCTGGAAACCTGCGGCGCTAAATCTAATCCCTCACCGCTACCGGATCCAGCAACTGAAAGAACTGGTCCAGCTTCGGCATGATGATGATCTCGGTGCGCCGGTTGAGGCTGCGCCCGGCCGCCGTCGTATTGTTCGCCTTGGGGATGTACTGCGAACGCCCGGCAGCCGTCATCCGTTCCGGGGCTACGTAGTGTTCCTGCTGCAGGATGCGCACCACGGAGGTGGCCCGCTTCACGCTCAGGTCCCAGTTGTCGGCCGTGCAGGCGTTGGAGATGGGCACGTCGTCGGTATGGCCTTCGACCATGATGTTCATGTCGTCGTGGTCGTTGACCACTGTGGCGATCTTGCCTAGCACGGAGTGGGCCGCCTGGTTGATCCGGGAGCTGCCCGACTGGAACAGCAGCTTGTCGGAAATGGAGACGTGGACAAAGCCGCCTTTGACCTCCACCTGGATGTCCTCGTCGTCGATGTTGCTCAGGGAGCGCTTGAGGTTCATCACCAGGGCGAGGTTGAGGCTGTCTTTGGATTGCACCCTGGTGGTCAGGTCCTGGATGAAGGAATACTGCTGGGTGATGTTCTCCAGCGATTTCTTGATGCTTTCCGCTCCGTCTTTGTTGACCACCGACAGGTCGGCCATGCGGTCCAGCAGGCTGGCCTGTGTGCTCTGGGCATGGCTGAGCTGGGCTTCCAGCTGTTCGATCTGTTCATTCTTCAGGGCCAGCTCGCTTTCCAGGGCGGCTACCTTTTTTTTGTTGCAGGCGCTGAAGGGCAGCAGCGCCAGGCTGAGCATAAGGACTTGCAGTTTTTTCATAGGAGTTGCCTGGTTAGTTTGTAACTGTTGAGGTATTTCGCAGCCGGGTTCCATTTTACAAACTGCTTTCGGGCGGGTTTTAGTATATTTTGCCTGTCTACGTGCCACTTGATTGGTTTTCAAAAATTAAACAGGGGGTTTGCCGTGATAGTCGCCAGCCGACATCACATCCCTTTATTAATATTTGAAACTCAATAAAGTGGCACGTCCGGTTAGTCCTGTTTGGCAAACACCTTGCGCAGCAGTTCCGACGTGCGCGCCCCGACGTTCTCCCGGATGTCCTTTTCCTTCACTTCGACGAGGCCGAACAGCCCAAGGAGCGCCTGCTGAGTAACGTAGTCGTCGAGTTCGGGGTTGGCGTTGGCCGTGAGGGGGATTTTGTTGTAAGCCGTTACCGCGTCGCGCCAGTAGGTGCGGGCGTTGAACTTGTCGAGCGACGCTATGATGACCGGCCTGAACTCCGCGTAAAGCTGGTCGTAGGTCGTTTTCTCCAGGTAGCGGGTGGCGGCGTCTTTATTGCCCATGAGGATGTTCATGGCGTCCTGGAAGGTCATCTGTTTGATGGCGCTGACGAAGATGGGCTTGGCCTTTTCCGCCGCGTCCTCCGCTGCCCGGTTTATCTTCAGGACGATCTCTTCCTCCACATTGGAAAAGCCCGGTACGGCGCGCAGCTTGCCCGCTACCGCCTGGGCTTCTTCCGGAAGCAGTACTTTATAAACGCTTTTGTAATACCCATCTTCGGCCGACAGGAAATCCACCGCCTCGGCCACGCCGATGTCCAGGGCTTCCTTGAGGCCCTTGCCGGCCTCCTCCTGGCTCAGGCCGCCGCCCAGCAGGCCGTCTTTGGCTTGTTTGGCTTTTTCCAGCCACTTCTGGGCATGGAGCCCGTTGAGCGCCAGCGCGCAGATCAGCAATAATCCTAGTTTTCTGGTCATGTTATTCAGTTTTTTGTCCCTCGTGCCGCGAGCATCCTGCCGCCGCAGGCAGTAGCCCTGCTTTGGCAGGCGTGGGCCTGACCGCGAGGCTGCTAATGAATCGGGGCCTGCGATCAGGATGATCGCGCCACGAATTGGGAAACGATTGATGTCGGCGCTAAATTATACACTTATTGCCATGCCAGGCGATTCGGCTCTGCTGCTTAACAAAAGCAAAACATTTGGAACGCCCCTTCGTTAAGGGCTTTAACATACCCGAAGGCATAGAGCGCCGACATTTCCCTATATTTCCACCCATCTCCCTACATTTCCTCCCATCTCCCCCATCTCCCTACATTTCCCTACATCTCCCCCCATTTCCCTATATTTCCCTATATTTCCACCTATTTCCAAACCATCAACCATGTACCCGAAGACGATCTTCATCCTTACGCTTTTATGCCTAACCACCACCCTCATGGCACAACAAAAACGCTTGCGGGATTATGGCGTTGAGCCGGGCATCCTGCCCGCCGGCCCCCTGAACGCCATCACCGACGTCGCCGGCGTCCGGGTAGGGCATGTCACCCTTATTGCCGGCGACAGCGTCCGGACCGGCGTTACCGCCATCCTGCCCCACGAGGGCAACATTTTCCAGCAGAAAGTCCCCGCCGCTATATACATCGGCAACGGCTTTGGCAAGCTCATGGGCTACAGCCAGGTGGAAGAGCTGGGCAACCTCGAAACGCCCATCGTCCTGACCAACACCCTCAGCGTGCCCACCGCCGCTGATGCGGTGATCGACTTCACGCTTGGCCACCCGGAAAATGCCGGCGTGCGTTCGGTCAACCCCGTCGTGGGAGAAACCAATGACGGGGTGCTGAACGACATCCGGAGCCGGCATGTCAGGAAGGAACACGTCCGGCAGGCCATCGCCTCGGCCGCCTCCGGCCCGGTGGCGGAAGGCAACGTGGGCGCCGGCACCGGAACCATCTGCTTCGGCTTCAAGGGCGGCATCGGCACGGCTTCCCGCCGGCTGCCGGCGCCAGACGGCGGCTACACCGTCGGCGTGCTGGTGCAGGCCAACTTCGGCGGTGTGCTGCAGGTGGATGGCCTGCCGGCAGGGAAGGAACTCAGGAAGAAAAAAACGGCGGAAGGCTCCGGCGACGGCTCCTGCATGATCGTCGTGGCCACCGACGCTCCGGCCGACGCCCGCAACCTGAAGCGGATGGCCAAGCGGGCGATGCTGGGCCTGGCCCGCACGGGCGGCATTGCCTCCAACGGCAGCGGGGATTATGTCATCGCCTTTTCTGTCGCCGAAGGCCTGCGCGTGCCCTATGCTCCCGCCAGCCCCCTGCTGGAGCAACAAGTACTGGACAACAGTGCCATGACGGCTCTCTTCCTGGCTACGATCGAAGCCACGGAAGAGGCCATCCTCAATTCGCTCTTTATGGCGGAGTCTATGACGGGAAATGGGCGCACGGTAGAGGCCCTTCCGGTGGAAATGGTTTTGGAGATGATGGGCCGGAATGGAAAGAAATGAGAACCCTGGAGCGTTCCGGCCAGGACATCGCCGCCTGGATGGCAGGTTTATCGTTGGCACGCAGGATTGGCCGGCGCAGCCAAATTCCCCATTCCCTGTGAAACAAGTTTTCCCCCATTCCGTAAGACACAATTGTTCCTTCAGGATTTACGAAGTATAAGCGCTCAGTAAGAGCAGGCGCCGCGGCTCGAAATCCGGGTTGTTCTGCCAGGCTTTGTCTCCTGATGCGGTGCTCAGGATTCCGTCTCTCTCCCCCCTTCCTTTGAAGCAGGAACTCAGGGCTTCCACCGTGCTTATTCATTAACCTCAACTAATACTATGGCATGAGAACTACACTAAAACCACCTCGCCTGCCGGGGAAACTGTTGCTTTCAACCCTGCTCGGCGTTTTTCTTTTCTTTCCCGGCCTGCGGGGCCAGCACAACCTGGCGCTCTACCAGATGCAATCGCTACCCCAGTCGTTCGAACTCAATCCCGGGCGCCTGCCCAAGGTCAAGGGCTACCTGCAGTTGCCCGGCTTGTCCGGCATTGGCGTGGGAGTGGGGAACAACAGCTTCGGCCTGGAAGAGCTGGGCCTGAAGATTTCCGACTTCGACCCTGGCATCAGCCTGGACACGCTGCTGGCCAAGGCAAACGACGACAACCGTTTAGGCCTCGACGGAAGCGTCCAGCTGTTTGGCCTGGGCTTTTCGGCGGCGGACGGCAAGGTATTTATCGGCCTGGGCGTCCGGGAACGGATCGAAGCCAGAGGCAGCCTCCCCAGAAGCATATTCGTCCTGTCCGACGATATCAGCAAGGAAAATTTTGTGCCCGGCAAGGTCTACGACTTTGCCAACCTGAACTTCAACCTGCTGCATTACCGCAGCATCGGCCTGGGAGTAGGGATAAAAATAACTTCCCGCCTCTCCGCCGGCGCTCGTTTCAACTACCTGATGGGGCAGGAAAACCTCTGGACAGTCAACAACGGCTTCCGGCTGAATGCGGTGGGCGACCGATCGGTTTTCAATATTGACGGCGGCTTTGACGTCTATTCGGCGGGCCTGATTCGCCTGGCCGACGGGCCGGACATCTCCCAGTTGCTGGGGTCGGGGAATTCCGGCATGGCGGTCGACCTGGGCGTCAATTACCGTTACTCCAATAAATGGTCCTTCTCGGCAAGCGTCCTGGACCTCGGGTCCATACGCTGGAAGACGGACGTGGCCGGCATCCGGTTTACCGAGACCGTCGGAGACCCCATCGACCAACTGGAGGAAGCGGTATCGGAAATGGCCGACGGCGGGCTGGAGAGCGACGTCGTCTACACCACCCCCCTGCCGCTCAAGGTATACCTGGGCGGCCAGTACCACCTTACATCGCAGACCAGCCTCGGCCTGCTCTACAATGCCCGCGTAATCCAGGGGGCGACGGACAATGCCCTCAGCTTCTCGTTCAGCACCTTCCTGCGCAACTGGATCGGCTTGTCGCTCAACGCCTCGGCCTACAACCGGCGTTTCTTCAACCTCGGCGCCGGCCTGTCGCTCAACCTCGGGCCGCTGCAGGTTTTTGCCGTTTCCGACAATATCTTCGGCGTACTGGGCACCGGCCGCAGCCTGGACGCCCACGCCGGGGTGAACTTCACCTTCGGGTGGCACCCGAAAGAAACCATGCCGAAAGACGAGGAGCAGGTGGCCGTTGCGCCGGACATGAACCCGGCTTCCGTTGCGGAGGAGCCTGCAGGCCAGTCCCGGAAGGAAAGGCGCGCGGCGAAGAGAGCGGAGAAAGCTGCCCGGGCTGAGCAGAACCAGCCGGCTGCTGCGCCGGAGACAACCCCGGCTGCCGGCGAAGGCACCATGGTGGCCGCAGCGGAAGAGCCGGCGCGCAAACCCCGCAAAGAACGGCGGCAGCCTAAGGCAAAGAAAGAGCAGGAACTAAACGTTGCCGCTCCGGCAACACCAGTCCAGCCGGCGGTACAGGCGCCGCCCGCCAACCCGAACCTGGTCACCCTCGTAGCCAATGTCCGGGATTACGATACAGATGAAATGGCCCCCCCCATTTACCTCGACGTATACAAAATAGAACCCGGGGGAGGGCAAACCATAGAGCGCCGGGATTATTTCCCCAACGGCGCCTTCAACCTTACCCTGGAAAGAGACGCCCGCTATTTGCTGGATTTCAAGGTCCACGGGTATGAACCGCTTCAGATCGAGGTTGAACCTTCGGTTGAATTTCAGGAAGGCGACAGCTTTGCGAAGCTCTTCTTCATCCGCAAAGAGCGGGAGCAACAGCCGGAACCTCAGCCGGCGCCTCCTGCCAGCCAGCCGGCCCCGGAAACAAAACCGCAGGAACCGGCCCGCCCCCAGCCGGTGCCCGAACCTGCCGCGCCACCCCGCCCCCAGCCGGAAGCCCCGGCGCCCGCCCGGCCCG
>JAGFJD010000129.1 GCA_024102975.1 Phaeodactylibacter sp.
GGGGTCACGAAATCCAACTTCGTTTCAGGTAGGTCGGTGAAAGGATTTTGTTGATATAACAAGTAGGGCCGGGCCTGTTCGAGGTCGGCCCGCATGGCGCGGATCTGCATGCCGGAGAAACGGCTGGAATTCAGCGCATAAGACATGATCAGGCTGCAATCCGAGCGGAAGGCTGCACCGGTGGGGTCCGTCTGGACAGTAACGCTTTCTCCGTTAGGAGTACAGATGTAAAGGCCTTCTTCTGATGCAGATAAGTAATCGGGAGGGGTGTCGCAGAAACCGTCGCCGGCAATGTCGCAATCCAGGCCGTCCACCCGTTCCACCTTATGACCATTGATGTAGTCGGGCGCCGGGATAGAGAAATTCCACGCCTGGCCTTCCCACCCCAGGAAAGTATGATATAATGAAAGCGCATGGCCGACCTCATGGGCGAACAGGGGGGGCCACCCGAAACCCTGGCGCGTCAACACAACCACATTTCCCCCAATATTCGCATAGCCAGAATAATTAGGGCCTTTTTGGATGATGTAACAGTTGATGGTGCTGTCCACATTATTGTTCGTCATACTTGAATGCTGATTGCCCTGATACCATTCAGAATTATTGAGGTATTGGGGGGTACCCTCCAGAAAGAATTGAATCTGCGCTTCCTCAAAATACTCATTGAGCCGGCAGAGCTGATCCAGGGCTTCCTGAAGCGGGAGATACCCCGCGCCTTCATCGTCGCCGACAAAATGCAGGGTGATGGGCACGTAGAGGATTTCCCCGGAGCTTTCATAGGCCGCCGGGTTTTGCTGGAAACGGGTTAGCCACTCGGATTTTTCCGGTGGGGTGCCGCAAGGCTGCCCGGGTTGACTTTGAATGCCGGGCAAGGAAAGAAAGAGGAAGAAAAGGGAGAAAGTAAAATGCCGCATATCGGGGAGGGTTTTGGTGGATGGTGATGAGGTAAAGAGCCGGATCAAATGGGGAAGTTATTCTTCTCCGGGCCCTAAGGGACTGGCTGATAATAACTTCATCGTTTGTACGGCGTCTTTTCGCCGCTGCCGTCGTTGTCCCGCTTTTCCAAGAAAAGCGGGATCACAGAGCCCCGGCTATGCTCCCTCGTGGCGCCTAGGCAGCGGCGAAAACACCCTCGTTCAAATCGGGAACTTATTATCAGCCAGTTCCTAAGCTCCGGAGCAAGGCTTTAAAGGCCTTATCTCATTCTACAGCTATCGACGACTCCGCCCTGCCGCCGCTTTTCGGGTGTTTGGCCGATGAGAACGAAGAAATCCGCAACGGGGCTATAAACATTTTGGCCGGCTGCGAATCGGACGCGGCGAGTGAGTTTTACGAAGGGGTGGTGACCAAGCAGGGCGAGTTGAGCGAGGAGGACTTGAAAAATGCATTCGAGCGGTTGCAGCACGTGTTCATCAAGAGTTCTGTGGAGGATTTCCGGTCCAGCCGGATGCGGTTCATCAACAACCTGTCGTGGTACAACCTGGAGTTCCAGCAGGCGCTGGACAAGCCCCGGCTGCTGCTGGGTTCCGTCCTCGACATCTTAAAACAAAAGGAACCCGCCCGCCCGGACCTGTCGGAGCACCTGATGCGCATATTTGAGAAGCAGCCCGGGGACGCCATTCAGGAGTCCTGCCTTGCCCTGCTGGGAAAAAGCCCGGAAAACAAAGAGCCCATCCTGGCCTTTCTGGTGAGCCACCTCAACCAGGTGTCCGCCCCCCTGCGCCCAAAAATGGTGCGCACGCTGGAGCAGCTCGATCCGGACTGGATCACCCACCCCGCCGCCGTTTCCTTCATCAACGATCTGATCGACGGCCTGGACGCCTCCGGCCGGCAGGCCGATTCTGCCGATGCCCTGCTGGCTATCGGGGATGCCGCCGCCCCCCTGCTGGTTTCCCGCCTGGAGCAGTCGGAGCAGCGGGTCATCCGGCAATCCCTGCTCGACATCCTGGGGAAGCTGGGTTCCAGTGCCGAAATCAACGTGGCGACGCTGCTGAAAATAAAGGAGCGGTGCGCCAACACGCACACGCTGATGGCGCTGAATGAACTGATCAGCAAACTCAGCAAGGAAGAATGATCGGAAAAGGCATTTTCCCGGCGGAACGCTTCTTGCATTTCGGCGGTTAATTGCGTAACTTTGCGAGCGCTTCGAAAGAGAAGCGGTTTTGATGTTTATTGGTCCCATAGCTCAGCTGGTTACCCCGATAGCTATCGGGGCTGATTCATTATTGCTTTTCAATGCAAGAAATTGACATTAATTGGTCCCATAGCTCAGCTGGTTACTCCAACAGCCATTGGGGCTGATTCATTATTGCTTTTCAATGCAAGAAATTGACATTAATTGGTCCCATAGCTCAGCTGGTTAGAGCACCTGACTCATAATCAGGGGGTCCTTGGTTCGAGCCCAAGTGGGACCACTAGTTTCAGTTCTATACGGTGCGTCACGGTTCGTTTCGCACCATTTTTTTATGTTTTTCGTGCATTTTTAGTGCAAAAAAGGCTGCCTTTAGTGCATAAACCTTCTTTCCTTCTCGCTCTAAAGTTGCCCTTTTCCTTATACCTCCTTCCCCATTAGCAGGTAAAGCTCCTCAAACCTTTTCAGGAACTTCAACCGGATTCAAGCTGTTTATCTACTGTGGTTGCAAACTTAGTGTCAAGAAAATTTGTAAATTTAGCCACTATGGAAGCAGTGAAAAGGCCTTTATCGAACATGCAACTGGAGTTACTGAAGCTTTTCTCCCGAGACCTCAGCGAAGAGGACCTGAAGGCGATCAAACGCCTGATCGTCCGTTACCTGGCTGAAAAGGCCACTTATCTGGCTGATCAGGTTTGGGAAGAAAAAGGCTGGACCAATGAAGATATGGACCGGTTTTTAGAAACCCATATGCGTACTCCTTACCAATCCAAATAATCCCCTCTCTTGAAACTGGTTCTCGACACAAACGTATTGCTGGTTTCCATTTCTCCCCGGTCAGATTACCACTGGATCTTTCAGAGTTTTATCACTGAAGACTTTCAACTTTGCGTCACTACTGATATTCTGGCAGAGTATGAAGAGGTCATTGAACAACACATGGGACATGAGGTAGCAGATACGATTCTTCAGATCATTGAAAATGCCGTGAATGTCGAACTGGTTACCAGGTATTATAAATGGAACCTGATCGCTGAAGATCCTGATGATAATAAATTTGTTGACTGCGCGGTTGCCAGTAACGCCACCTTCATCGTAACCCATGACCGCCATTTCAACGTGTTGAGAAAAGTGGACTTCCCAAAAGTTGAAGTAATCGATGTAGCTCAACTGAAAGTTGAACTGAAGAAGTGATGTGAGTGGATAAAAGAAAAGAATGGATTGGGTGTAATCACTCTCAAACTTTAATATGAATCCCACTCCCCCCGACAACCACCTCCACTTATTCCAGTCTCTTTTCCGTGGAAGAGAGGATGTCTTTGCCATCCGCTGGGAGAAAGGCAAAAGAAATGGCTACATGCCCGCCTATAGTTACGACCCTTATCTTTACCGAATCCACAAAATGAAGGGTGGCACTTTCAAAAACTATAAGGACAAAACCTACTCCAGGCTTACCGATCAGGAAATCCGCAAACACCTCCAAGGAGAACAGTTCATTGGTATCTATCCTTTATTGAAAGACAATTCCTCCTGGTTCATTGCAGCCGATTTTGATAAAGAGCGTTGGGCTGAAGAAAGCCGGAAGTTGATTGCAGCTTGCTCGAAAGCCGGCCTCCCGGCCTATCTGGAACGATCCCGGTCGGGTCAGGGTGGGCATGTATGGATATTCTTTGAACAGCCCTATCTCGCCGTTAGGAGCCGTAAAATAATGGCCTCCCTCCTGGAAAAAACGGGTGGTTTTTCCATTTTCGACAAGGGCTCCAGTTTTGACCGGCTGTTTCCCAACCAGGATTTTCTCTCCGGCAAAGGGCTGGGCAACCTTATCGCGCTGCCACTGCATTCGACTGCGCTCATGCCGAAGCATGGCCCGCTTGTAAATGAAGGCAAAAACTGCTTCATTGACCCGGATACACTGGAACCGTATTCCGATCAGTGGAATTTTTTAGCGGGCATCCAAAGAGTTCCGGCGGCCCATCTGGACCGGATCTATGAATCGCTCGGGCATTCTACTCAAGCAGCCACAGATAGAAGCCAAACCCAGCAAACTGGAGCGTTACACATTACACTAAGTAATGCCATCCGCCTGAACCGGCCCGGCTTGAATGCTGCCTTGATAAACTTTCTCAAGGAAGAACTCAACTTTGCTAATACTGAATTTTTCATCAAAAAGAAATCTGGCAGGAATACTTGGGGGACGAAGCGCTATTTCAACCTGGTGGAGGAAACTGAAGATGAAATCATCCTACCTCGAGGGTTCATAGGCAGGTTGCTGCGCTTTTGCCAAAAGCAAAACATCGGTTTCAAATTTCAGGACCACCGGAAAAAAAGAGCGGTGGCGCCATTTACCTGCAACCTCACCCTGCGCAAACACCAGGAGCCTGTAATTCAAGTGGCTCGAAAGAAAGAGTTTGGAGTGATCGTAGCTCCTCCGGGCTCCGGGAAAACAGTGATGGCGATAAAGATCATAGCTGAAAAGGAACAGTCTGCGTTGATTATTGTGCACCGAAAGCAACTCCTGGAGCAATGGGTGGATCGCATTGAGGCTTTTCTGGGTATTTCCAGGAAAGATATTGGGAAGATTGGACAGGGAAGAGGCAAAGTGGGCAAGCAGGTAACGGTCGCCATGATCCAAAGCCTCTCTAAAAAAATGGCGACAAATGAGGCTGCTGATCTGAGTAACCATTTTGGCATCCTCATTGTCGATGAATGCCACCACATTCCGGCGAAAACGTTTCACGAAACCATATCGAAATTCATCACCTACTACCAATACGGCCTTACTGCGACGCCCTTCCGAAAATACAGTGATGGAAAACTGATCTTTACACAGCTTGGAGAAATCATTGTCGAAGTCAAGCCCCAACAAATAGATCCCCTAAAGCGGGCTCGGGTGATCATCAGAGAAACAAGCCTGGAGGTTCCTTTTAATGCCAAGGTTGACCCCTTCGAAACGTTGTCGAAGATCCTGGTGCACGATACAGCCAGAAATAAATTGATCCTTAAAGACGTTACCAAAGAATTGCAAAAGGGAAATAGAGCCGTGATCATTACAGAGCGGCGCGAGCACATTCAAAGCCTGGAACAATTTCTAAAGCAGTCGTATGAAACGGTAACGTTGAGTGGCGAGGATACGGAAAAGAGCAGAAAGGAAAAGTGGAAATTACTGGAGGCCGGCAATTTTCAGGTTGTGATCACCACCGGCCAGTTTTTTGGAGAGGGGACGGACCTGCATAATGTATCCCGCCTCTTTCTGGTTTATCCGTTCTCCTTCAAGGGCAAATTGATCCAGTATATTGGAAGGGTGCAACGCTCAGAAGTTACGCCTATTATCTATGATTACAGAGACTCCAGGATCGATTATCTGAATAAGCTTTTCTTAAAGCGGAATAAGTACTACCGTCATTTGGAGAGACAGGCGACATTGTTTGATGACCCGGAGAATGAACCGCCTCCGAAGGATTCCATTCAAGTGAACCGCCGGATCAAGGTTCCCATGGAAGAATTGGGATTTCAATATGGGGCAATCGCGTTCTCTTATACCGATCCTCAAATCAACCGCCAGCTCGAATTCGAAATAGAAAATGATTATATCCGCCCGGAATTTGAGGTATTGAAGCCCTATTTTTCCAAAGTCATTGGTTCTGATAAAGTAGAGGTAGAGATCCATATAGAGATTGAAAACGGCGAATTGGTTGCTCAAATGGCAAGCTGCCCGGAACTGGAAAGGATCAACCGGGAGATCATTGAAAGCGTCAAATTCAGGTTCTTTGATGAAGCCCTTGTGGGTGGGAAATGGCCTTACTCTGAAAGACCCGGATTTCCTGGCCCGGAGCAACAACAGAATGATGGCAATATCGAGAAACTGTATGGTTCAGAGGAAGAGCTCTTGGAATATGCTTTGAAGCATAAAAATGCCAGGCATTACAAACAGTTGCGATTCCTTGCAGGAAGGCACCAGGGTTCCATATTGAAGCTACGTTTTATTCTCAATCCTTTTGCCTTTGTATTCCTTTTGGAAGGAAAGGAGCAGTTCCATATTGTTTTAGAGACTTTAGATACTGAGGAAGCCACTTATGTCTGGCACCTGGAAAAGAGCCGGGAACGCCTTCCTGAAAACCTTAACGCTATCGATGAAGGCCTGGCTATGATCAGGAATAAAGGCAGGCAGGCTTTCCTGGCCAACCAGCCAAAAAACTTCAGCCGTATTATCCACAATTATTCGGATGAACGGAAGGGGTTTGTTCTTTGGAGGGATATGCTTGAGGAAAAGTTGTTTTAACGGAAACTACCATTCATCCTCATCAATTTTTCTGGCCTCTGCTACTGCGCTATCCCACATTTTGGCTTCTTCCTCATTCATTATCCCTGCCAGGTTTAAAATGGCAAGGCCCTTATGAGCATCCTTGGACGAGTTGGCTGCCTTTGGCTCCAGTCCCACTTCCCTGATATCTCTCAAAATCTCCTCTACGATCTTTAACCGCTCGGATAGGCTTAAATCCTTGATGAGGTTGATAATATCCTTGTTTGTACTCGAAGCCATTGCTTATGCTGTAAGGTGTTCCAAAAACTGCTTCGTCGAAATCACCTTGATGTATGGAAAATCAATCTTGCTTAGAATCCTGAAATGCCGGTCATCCGTTACGATGAAGTCAGCCCGGCCGTTGAAAGCGCAATCGGCAAATTTGTTATCATCTCCATCCAGGTGAAGGATAGCCCACTTAAAGTAGATGTCTATTCTTTCAACATCCGGAGAACGGGCCAAAAAGTCAACGATATTGCTTGCAACCAAGGCATTGGCCTTTTCCTCTATCTTTTCAGCATATTCACTCAAGATATCATTGCTGATCAATAGCCGGAATTGGCCTTTTAGCAACGCATCGAATATAGGACGGTATTTTGACTTGCGGCCAATACTCACCAGCAAAGAATTAGTGTCGATGACGACCCGGTCCATCGGCTATTTGGTTGAATTGCCAGGTTCATCACTATCTGATAGCCATTGCTCCATCGTATCATTGTTCCAGCCTCGCTCTTCCCATAGCCGGTCCATTTCATCGCTTGCCTGCTCTGCAAAGTAATTAGCCAGCAGGCGCTTTACTTCCAGCAGTTGTTCTTCGCTCAATTCCATGCTGTATAGCTTGAGCAGTTCTATTTGCAGATTGGTTAGCGGTTTATCGATGATCATGGTTTATCCTTTTCGAGTTTTTATGCTATGAAAACGACGGCTGCCCTGGATTGGTTCCTGTTCTACCTAAACCTGTCTGCCATACAATAATAAGGAATTCGGCGGTATTTTCTCCATGTCCTATCAATTTGTGTACGCACTCTTGCTCATCAGGTTCATTGCAAGCTTGTAACCCTAACAGCCTATGGGACAGTTTTGAGCATGCCTTCGTCAAGGCTATGGCAGCCAGCGAAAAATTTTCTCCGTGCAAATTTCGTGCAAAAAAGTTCGAGTCCCCAATAAGCCCTTGAGTCCCATTATTTTCTATCTCCAGATACTGGTCCAAGTGGGGCCACAAGTTTACTCAAAAAAATTACACTAACGCCCTGGTTTTCAACGTTCAGGGCATTTTTATTGGACCCTATAATTCCCTACGAAACACTGTCCACAGGCTTTGCCAAAGAAGGCGAATTTTAAAAATATCCTCTGGAAAGTAGCCCGCCAGGACGGCACCCGCGACATTAAGATCTACGTTTACTTCCAGGGCAAGGTGAAGGCTTGAAAGTCCTGGAGCAGGACTGGAACGCCAAAACGGGCTACGTGAAGGCCTACTACTTCGTCCAGCGCTTCTCGGTCGTGACCAACCTGAAGCGGGAGAACATCTTCATCAGGGATGGGCAGTCGTTCCTCCAGTACAAGAGCGTCAAGACGGGCCAGGAGGCCACCTCCCCGCTTCCAAAAAGGCGCTGGACATCCTGGAGAAGTACGACTACCGCATGAACTACTCCAGCAACCAACAGGCGAACCGGGAACTGAAAAAGATTTGTGCCCTGGCGGGGATCAATGAGGTCGTCTCCGAAGTGTCAACGGTCACGAAAAACCTTTGCCCACCGCTTCCCGCCGGGCGTTTTCAAGCAGGTGGTTGCGCAGGACGCGGGGCGCCCAGATCCGGAAGTTGGTGCCCCGCCGGGATTTTACCCGGTAGCCGACGGAGATGATGACGTCGAGGTTGTAATAATCCACCTGGTAGGTCTTGCCATCGGCGGCAGTTGTCGCAAAATTTGCAATAACTGAATCTCGTTCCAATTCGCCCTCTTGAAAAATATTCCGGATATGGCGGGAAAGCACGGATTTGTCCCGCTCGAAAAGCACCACGAGCTGGTTGAGCGACAACCGAACCGTCTCATCCCGCAGGTTCACCTCGATGGCGACTGCCCCTTCTTCTGTGGTGTAGTGAATGACTTCATCCATCATTTGCGTTTTATTTCGGGTATCCTCTCCTCGGTTTGTGTCGTGGGAAGTGCTTTTCGAGAGGGCTTCCGCTAAAATAAGGGAAATATTAAAGGCGTGTTGGACAAAATGATGCAATTTGAACCTACACAAACCACATTGCCATGCACCACACCGCCATCCTCCGCCCTCCCGCTCCCACCTTCGCCACCGGCATCACCACCGCCAGCCTGGGGCAGCCCGACTACGAAAAAGCACTGGAGCAGCACCGCGCCTACTGCGCCGCCCTCCGGCAAAACGGCCTGGAGCTGATCCTCCTGGACGCCGACGAGCGCTATCCGGACGGCTGCTTTGTGGAAGACACCGCCATCGTGACGGAAGATCTGGCTATCCTTTGCCGCCCGGGCGCCGCCAGCCGGCGGGGAGAAGTGGCGGCCGTCGCGGAAGTGCTGGCGGAATACAGGCCCCTGGCCACCATCAAGCCTCCCGGAACGGTGGATGGGGGTGATATTTTGAGAGTTGACAACCACTTTTACATCGGCAGGTCCAAACGGACCAACGCGGAAGGGGCGCGGCAGCTGGCGGGTATGCTTTCCGAGTGTGGGTTTACACTGCGGGATAGCTCTCATCTCCGCAGTATAATGCTGACCGAGCCAGCTTTTGAAAGCTCAAGGACTGGCGAGCGTCAGTATACTTCTTCCGAGATTCCGGTGCGCAGCGTCCTGCACCTGAAGACGGGAGTGACGTATATCGGGAAAAATACTTTCCTCTCCATTGATGAATTTGCGGGAAGGTTTGCTTCCGGCCAGGTTATCCGGGTGGAGAAAGAGGAAGGCTATGCTGCCAATTGCTTGTTGATCAATGGCACAATGCTGGCGCCTGCCGGTTTTCCAAAGGTGAAGGGGCAAATAGCGGCGCTGGGTTATCCCATCATCGAGGTGGAGATGTCGGAATTCCGGAAGATGGATGGGGGAGTGACTTGTTTGTCGTTGGTATTTTGACTTGTTTCATTCCAACCTCCATTCCCCGCGGACTTTCCCCCATTTCATAAAGATCAGCGGGCCTCAACTCCCATTTCCAGGACATTTCCCAGCCTTTCAATGGGGTAGGAAACGCCCTCTATTTGTCCTTTCCGGCTCCGTTGCAGCCTGAGAAAAAGCGCCTGCTTTCTATACTCCAGACGGGATGCAATAGAATAAAAGGCGCGAACCGCATCCTTACTTTGGTTTGTGATGAATGCATGGGTATCCCCTTGATTTCCTGAGTAACCTTCTGTACTTTTGTTCATTATATTGAATAGTTCACGTTTCATGTTCGATTAATAAAAACGAACAAGTCGAAGGAAGACATACTGGACACTGCTTTAGAGCGTGTTGGGATTTTCATGCTGAAGCCGAAAACGAGCAAATTTTGCCTCAATCAAGGCAAATTTTGCAGCCGGATGCGGGCAATCCGGTGAAAAATTTAACGCTGAGGGAGGTGAAATTTGCCATTTGGAGGCCAGCGATGGAATTCCCAACACGCTCTTAGCCAACCTCCGGGAAACCACTGGGATTGAAGGCGCATGGCAGGCCAATACCCATTTGGATGGCATAGTGGAGCTGGAACTCCCCCAAAGCCATTTAAGGTTCAAAATAGACATCAAAAAAGAGCTACGTGCCCATCAGCTTCAGCAAATAGAGCATGTTGCTCAAAAGTTCCCACCCTATCTGTTGGTCGCTCACAGGCTTTTCCCGAAGATGAAAGAAACTCTGCGGCAGTTGGGCATTGCTTACCTGGAGGCCAACGGAAATATTTTCAGAGCATGTTTGGAGCATAAATTTTGCAATCACCGCATTCTGGATAAAATAATTTGGCTGTTCGCCAACGGAACCCACGCAGCAGAACTTGCTACTGTTTTTTCGTAGTCCTTGGACAAACGGCGGAAAAAATTGAACCATCCAAAAGTCCTTTCTGCTACCCATCGAATCTTGACAGGAACTTTAAGCATTGTATCTGCCGGGACCGCGCAGCGGGACTGTCAGAAACAATGCAGTTGGACAGCCTGTCCCGCACCGAAGGTCGGGAAAGCCGCCCAACCTGGCTACCCTTATGGGCATTGTATCGGCCTATCCAGGGGCACTTTGCCGGGTCATTAGCCGCCTGCTTTCCCCCTTTTTATCCTGTTGTGTTGCCGCTTGTCGGCAAGCGCAGCCTAAAATAGCCGCTTCTTCCTTCTTTTTCAAGCAAAATTGCCGCATCGGGACACAAAATTTCCGTTTCAGGCATTTCCTGTTCTTACCTGAGCCGTAGACAACTGGGCCTGCCCTGTGGAATGATAAGCTTCGCTATTCCACAGGGTGTGCTGGCGTAAAAGATTGCGATACCCACATCGTGTACGTGCGGATTGTGGATTCGCTGTAGCCCCTGCGCTCCATGTAGCGCAGCATCTTTGCTCTTAATGGTTTCATGGTAAAACGGTTTGGTGAAATAATCATCTCTCGCTTTACCAGTTAAGCCTTTTGGAGGACAAAAGCTACCGCCGGAACAGCGGTTTAGTTCAACATGAGCATATCAACGAATTCGTTGATATATCCGTAATATTGACAATCCTCCCCCCGCCCACCCACGCCCCAAACAGCCCTCAAAATACGAAAAACTCGTCAATCTTGCCACATTGTCAGGCCATCTGCGCCACAAGAATTGCGGCAAGCGGCCAAGGCGATCAAAAATCCAACCCTTCCAGCGGGCTCCGGATTTTCCGGAAAAAAC
>JAGFJD010000175.1 GCA_024102975.1 Phaeodactylibacter sp.
TGCAGGGCCAGTTTGGCGTCGGAGAGGATGGGCACGTGAGCGTGGACGTTCTTGTTGATCTCCGACTGGTCGATCTCGATGTGGATGACCTTAGCTTGTTTGGCGTATTTTTCCAGGTTGCCGGTCACCCGGTCGTCGAAGCGCATGCCGACGGCGATCAGCACGTCGCAGCGGTTCTGCATGACGTTGGGGGCATAATTGCCGTGCATGCCCAGCATACCCATGTGCAGGGGGTGGTCTGACGGGATGGTCGACAGGCCGTGGATGGTGCAGGCCAGCGGGATGCCCGTTTTTTCTACGAACTTCCGGAAGTCCTCCTGGGCGTGGGCGATCTGTATGCCGTGGCCGGCCAGGATCATCGGCTGTTTGGCGTTGTTGATCAGCTCGGCGGCATCTTTCAGCGCTTCAGGGTCTGGCTTGGGGTAGGGGGTGTACGACCGGATGAACGGCCGGGGGCGGTACTCGAAGTCCAGCTCCTCCAGCTGCGCGTTTTTCGTGATGTCGATCACCACCGGGCCGGGCCGGCCGGAGTTGGCCACGAAGAAGGCTTTGGCAAATACTTCGGGGATTTCCTCCGCCCGGGTGACCTGGTAGTTCCACTTCGTCACCGGCATGGTGCAGTTGATGACGTCCGTCTCCTGGAAGGCGTCGCTGCCGAGCAGCTTGTAAAATACCTGGCCGGTGATGCACACCAACGGCGTTGAATCCAGGATGGCGTCGCCCAGCCCGGTGACCAGGTTCATGGCGCCAGGCCCCGAAGTGGCCATGCAGACCCCCGTTTTGCGGGTCACCCGGGCATATCCTTCGGCGGCGTGGACGGCGCCTTGCTCATGGCGGGGCAGCACATGGCGCAACCGGCCCTGATAGTGATAAAGGGCGTCGTAGACCGGCATGATGGCGCCTCCCGGGTAGCCGAAGATCGTGTCTACGCCTTCTTCGAGCAGGCAGCGCAACACCGCCTCAGCGCCCGTAATCCTTTCCTTTGTTTTCGTCGCAACTGCAGCTGGGTCCGTGTGCTGCTGATTCTCCTGTTTCATGGTTTTGTCTTATGCTTGCTGAGTTAAAATAGTTTTAGCCTCCCCCCGGACCTTTGGGTGCGGGACAGGCTCTCCGAGGGAGGGGGGGTATGAGCTTGCCGGGCCGGCTGCCTGTTTTTCCGCTTCCCTTCATTATAGCAATTCCACATCCCATCACCCCATCACCCCTCATCCGTCACACAGCCTTCGCTGGCAGAGGACACAGTCCGGGCGTACTTCCACAATAATCCGCTTTCGGCTTTGATCGCCGGAGCTTTCCAGTGGTTTCTCCTTTCGGCGATTTCCTCATCGCTGAGTTTTGCATCCAGGGTATTGTTCGCCGCGTCGATGGTGATCCGGTCGCCGTTGCGCAACAGGGCGATCAGGCCGCCGTCCTGGGCTTCGGGAGTGATGTGGCCAACGACGAAGCCGTGGGTGCCGCCGGAGAAGCGCCCGTCGGTGATGAGGGCCACCTTTTTTCCCAGCCCTTCGCCCATGATGGCGGAGGTGGGCTTGAGCATCTCCGGCATGCCGGGAGCGCCCCGGGGGCCGCAGTAGCGGATGACGATCACCTCGCCGGGCTGTACTTCCTTGTTGCGGATGGCGGCGTTGGCGGCGTCCTCGCCGTCGAATACCCGGGCCGGGCCGCTGAAGGCCTCGCCCTCCTTGCCGGTGATCTTGGCCACGGCGCCCTGTTCGGCGAGGTTGCCGTAGAGGATTTGCAGGTGGCCGGTTGCCTTGATCGGGTCGCCGAAGGGGCGGATGACGTCCTGCTCTTCTTTCAGTCCTTCCACTTCCGCCAGGTTTTCCGCTACGGTCTTCCCGGTCGCCGTAAGGCAATCGCCGTGCAGGTAGCCGCCCTCCAGCAGGAGCTTCATGACGGCCGGCACGCCGCCCACGTTGTAGAGGTCTTCCATGACGTAGCGCCCACTGGGCTTGAGGTCCGCCAGGAAGGGCGTTTTGTCGCTGATGCGCTGGAAATCGTCAATGGAAAGGGGGACGCCGGCGGATTTGGCGATGGCGATCATGTGCAATACGGCGTTGGTGGAGCCGCCCAGGGCGGTGATGACGGTGAGGGCGTTCTCGAACGCCTCGCGGGTCATGATGTCCCGGGGTTTGATGTCTTTTTCGAGCAGGTTCCGGATGGCGGCGCCCACGCGCATGGTATCCGTAACTTTTTCCGGCACGTTAGCCGGGTAAGAGGAGTTAAACGGCAGGCTCATGCCCATAGCTTCGATGGCCGAGGCCATGGTGTTGGCGGTGTACATGCCGCCGCAGGCACCGGGGCCCGGGCATGCGTTTTTGACGATGGCCCGGAAATCTTTTTCCTCCAGCTCGCCGGCAAAATGCTGGCCAAGGGCTTCGAAGGCAGAGACGATGTCGAGAGCCTTATCCCCGTGGCGCCCCGGGCTGATGGTGCCGCCGTAGACCAGGATGCCCGGCCGGTTGAGCCGCCCGAGGGCCATCATGGCGCCAGGCATGTTCTTGTCGCAGCCCACTACGGCGGCAATGGCGTCGTACCACTGGGCAGAGGCCACCGTTTCGATGGAGTCGGCAATAATGTCCCGCGACGGCAGCGAATACCGCATGCCGCTGGTGCCCATCGACATGCCGTCGCTCACGCCGATGGTGTGGAAAATCAGGCCGATGAGGCCGGCGTCCTGTACGCCTTGCTTCACCTGGCTGGCCAGGCCGTTGAGGTGCATGTTGCAGGTGTTGCCTTCCCAGCCGGTGCTGACGATGCCGACCTGGGCCTTCTTCATGTCTTCCTCGCTAAGCCCGACGCCGTAGAGCATGGCCTGGGCCCCGGGCAGGGTGTCGTCCTGTGTGATCCGCCTGCTGTATTTGTTTAACTCCGTTCCTGACATGTCCTGGATTTTTTCTGCATAAGGTTTTCAAAAGTAATGGCAGCAACCGCGATTGCCGAATTAAAATAGAATATTGTTACGATGCTTAGTTTGCAGGAAATTGACTTAAGTAATTGATGTATAATGTTTTGTGTTTTTCTTTCTTACGATTACCGTAATCATTCCTTCCTTCCTTCATTCACTCATTCCCTGCCTCCGCCCCAAAAAAAAAGCCGCTCTCCAAGGAGAACGGCTTTTGCTGGATCTTTCATCTCGGTCAATACCATTCTCCCGGTAGCGGTGGGGTAATGATCACGACTACAGAAATAACGGTAATGATATGGACCAAAGAGAAATTCATAAAAAATAAATATGTTACGCAAGGTGGGCCATTTTCGGGAAAATGGCAAGGGGCCGGCCCGGTTTTGGGTCAAAATACCCGGAATGGGGTAGGAGGGGAGCGGGTGAGGGAAGCTTGAATTTCCTTAGCTTCGCATCAAGTGCAGGTGCAAGGTGCAAGGTGCAAGTATCAATTCCAAACCCAGAGCGGCGGCGTTCCTGGACTTGCACTTGGCTCCTGGACTTGCACTTGGCTCTTGAACTTGCACTTTAAAAGTGATGTGAGGCAACGCATTCAAAAAAAGCGGAGAAGTTTGTTCCCAAAAAACCGCTATTTGGAACAGCTTACCCTGTGGAATTCGCCAAGTGATTATTTCACAGGGCCGACCCGGCAGGATAAGCTTATGCATTGCAACCCGGGCACTTTTCAAACAAATGGCCATGAAGCTCTATCTCATTACCGGATCATTAATCATCCTTTATTTTCCATTACTCAGTCAGAATTTTCTTTCTAAAAAGAAGCACAAACTGCCAAAAGAGCTGACAGAAGTTTCCGGCCTCTTTCACGCCGCCCCCGACAGCCTTTGGTGGCACAACGACGGCGGCCACCCGGCAGAGCTTTTCCTGACCGACAGCCGGGGAGCGCTCCTCTGGAAAACGCCTGTGCCGGATGCCCTCAACCGCGACTGGGAGGACCTGACAGCCGACGACAAGGGCAACCTCTACATCGGCGACTTCGGCAACAACTTCAACAACCGCCGCGACCTTACTATCTATGTCTTCAACCCCGTTTCCCGCCACCTCGATTCCATCCGTTTTCAATATCCGGACCAGCAGGCGTTCCCCCCGGAACCCGGCAGCCAGAACTTCGACATGGAAGCCTGCTTCTGGTTTCAGGACAGCCTCCACCTCTTCTCCAAAAACCGCCTGCACCGGGGCAACTATTACACCAAACACTACACCCTGCCGGCAAAGCCTGGCATATACACCGCCACTTTTAGGGACAGCCTCTACCTGAAAAAACGGGTGGTGACCGCTGCCGCCATCAGCCCGGACGGCCGGAGCGTAGCCCTGCTGGCCTACTGGTTCAAACCCTTCCTGGGCTTTATTCCCATCACCCCGGCGGATATTTTTGTCCTGACGGATTATGCGGACACGGGTTTTTTAAAGGGGAAAATAAAGAGAAAAAAAGGCGCCCGCTGCCTTTGGCCTACCCAGTTCGAAGCGCTGGATTACATCGATCCGTCTTCAGTGTGGATCGCTTCGGAGCGGACTATCTTGTATAAGCAGAAGATGAGGAGGAGGAGGGTGGATTGAAGTAGTTGGATACAAGGGAGCAGGGTTCAAGCACGCTATACTCCTAACGTTGGACGGAGGTTGCCCGGGCTGTGTACGGTGTACGAGTCCAGCAGCGGACCTGGGTTGTGTGCGATGTACGAAGCTCCACCGGGCTGTCCAACGTTAGAATGTTATACTCCGCTGCAATAGGTTTTGTGCATTTGCCCTCCCCGCCCCTTAATCCCCTAAAGGGGAAAACCACCCGTAAATGCACAAAACCTATTGCCGTTCAGTATAGCCGTTAGGGGCATCCGTCTAAGGTTGGACAAGTTGCCGGTTGTTTGTTGCCGGTAGGTACTGTTTTGATTTTGAAACATGTGCCGCCTCTGCGTAAAATTTTGCACCGGGGGGGAGAACGCAATTTGAAATTAAACTGGCGAACGCGTGGTTTTGTCAGGAGCAAAACCAGCGATGCCAGTATATACTGACCCGGCGGTTTTTGTAGTCGACAAAACCTGCCGTGCGTCAGTATAAACACGACCCGCTCACCGCTGATCCAGCCGCAACCCCAGCCGCAGCCCGGCGTAGAACTGCCGGATGCTGCTTTCCTCACTTTGGATGCCGGTATCGCCGGACGGAGAGGTTATAAAGGCTTCCGACCCCAGGCTTTCCCACCGGGTGGGCAGGTAGTACCGGTAACCGGCTATAGGAGTAAGGGTCAGGATATCCGACAGGCCGATGTCGAGGCCCAGGCCGACGGCGGCGCTGAGGGCGATGTCGTCGGAGTCGGCCGCGATGCCTTCGCTTTCTACCTTGCTCTGTATCCAGCTGACGCCAGGCGAAACCTGGAGGAACAGCCCCTTCTGTAAAAAGCCGCCCGATTTGGAAAAGGTGGGGCAGTCGCAGTCGCCTTCCAGGTCGAGAAAATATATATTGGCGTTGAAGAAAAAGCTGAGCCAGGTGTTGGACAGCTGAGCTTCGGCCTGGCCCGGGAAATCGGCCAGCTCAATGGTATTGTTTGTTTTCTGAAAGTTGAGCTCCGGCAGGAAGTCGATCCGGTAGGCCTTCATCGGCAGCCAGTAGTCCAATCCAAAACCAATATGGGATGCCGGCAGCAAATCCTGCGCCCCCTGCGCGGCGCCGTTGTATTGCCAGTCCGGCGCATCATTGGCCCGGTAGGTGGCGTTGAGGCCCAGTTGGCCGAAAGCGGCGCCGTTCAGCAGGATGGCGAAAAGGAGGGTAGAGATGTATTTCATGGTTTTATCTGTCTTTTAGAAGCTGTTTGAATTTGGTTTCAGGAATTTATGATGAGCCATTTTTTCCTCAATTGAGGCTCTTTTTGAGCTTCGTACCCGTAGGTACGGGGCGAAAAAAAGCCGAAAAGTGAGGGAAAAAGGGCCATAAGAAAACCTGAGGATCAAATTCAAACAGCTTCTTAGATTAACTAAAACGCCTGACAGGTGTTTACGGTTCTGGCTGAGAAAAAAGATAAATCGTGATAACTCACTATCTTTGCGCCCTCGTTATACAGCAAAAGCAGGCTTGACAAGTTTCCGGTACGCCGGCCGCTTCCGAAACTTGTCAAGCCTGCAACAAGATAAATATATGAAAACAAAAACAATAAAACGCGATAAAGTCAACGTCATCACCCTGGGCTGCTCGAAAAACCTGGTGGACTCGGAGAACATCATCACCCAGCTTCGGGGCAACGACTACGAAGTGGTACATGACAGCAACGACGAGGACGCCAACATCGTCATCGTCAACACCTGCGGCTTTATCGACCTGGCCAAGGAAGAATCGGTCAACACCATCCTGGAATATGCAGAGGTCAAAAAACAGGGCGGCATCGAGAAGCTGTACGTCACCGGCTGCCTCTCCCAGCGCTACAAGGACGACCTCGAACAGGAAATCCCCGAAGTGGACGCCTATTTCGGCACGCTGGAACTGCCGGGCCTGCTGGCGAAGCTCAACGCCGACTACAAACACGAGCTGATCGGCGAGCGCCTCATCACCACCCCCCAACATTACGCCTACCTGAAAATATCGGAAGGCTGCAACCGCACCTGCTCCTTCTGCGCCATCCCGCTGATGCGCGGCAAACACGTCTCCAAACCCATCGAAGCCCTGGTGCAGGAAGCGAAAAACCTGGCCCGCTTCGGCGTCAAAGAGCTGATGCTGATCGCCCAGGAGCTGACCTACTACGGCCTGGACATCTACAAAAAAAGAGAGCTGCCGCGGCTGCTGCACGCCCTGGCGGACGTAGAGGGCATCGAATGGATCCGCCTCCACTATGCCTATCCCAGCAAATTCCCGGTCGAAGTGTTCGATGTGATGGCCGAACGCCCCGAGATTTGCAACTACCTGGATATGCCCCTGCAGCACGCCAACGACGCCGTCCTGGAGCGCATGCGCCGGCAGATCACCCGCCGGGAGACCACCGAACTGGTGGAGCTGGCCCGCCGGAAAATCCCCGGCCTCAGCCTGCGCACCACCATGCTCGTCGGCTTTCCCGGCGAAACGGAAGAGGAGTTTCAGGACCTCTGCGATTTTGTGCGGGAAATGGAGTTCGACCGCCTCGGCGTCTTCCAGTATTCTCATGAGGAAGACACCCTGGCGTACGGCCTGGAAGACGACGTGCCGGCCGAAGTCAAGGAAGAACGCGCCGGCCGCATCATGGAGATACAGCAGGAAATCTCCTTCCGCAAGAACCAGGAAAAGATCGGCAAAACCTTCAAGGCCTTATTCGACCGGAAGGAAGGCGAATTTTTCGTCGGCCGCACCGAAGGGGATTCGCCGGAAGTGGACAATGAAGTCCTCGTCCGGGCCGCCGATAATTATGTGCGCATCGGCGATTTCGCTCCGGTGAAGATCACGGACGCTTTGGATTACGATTTGTTTGGAGAGGTGGTGGCGCAGCCGGAAGCGGAACATGCGGATTCGGAAAATCGCCGGTAGCAGGGCTTTTCTGCCCGGCCTCTTTGCTCCGGAATAAAGTATAAGCTTCTGTTCAAAAAGAGGGCAGGTCCTTTCCTTCCAACTCCATCAGGATGCGCCATTCCTTGGGGAAATAGTTGTTGATCCGGTTCTTTAAGCCCTTGATCCAGCCCAGCGGCAGGCCCTGGCAGGCCACGAGCGCCCAGCCCTCTACATCGTTTCCGGGGAGGGTTATATTCTCTTTTTTCAGGTATTTTAAGGCATCCTCCCGGAGGAGGGGGACTCGTGGTATCGAGCTGGCCGCCAGGCTGCTGAGGGCCAGCGCCGGCGCCGGCACGAAGTCTGCCCGCTTGAACTGCCCCAGCTCTGTGCCGGCCTCGAAACGGCTCAGGGCATAACTGAGCTGGGCTACCGGTTCCCGAAGGCTTTCGGGAACGGCGATGGCCCGGCCGGCTTCATCCTGAAAAAAGGCCAGAGAATCAGACCGGCTAACCCACTTTCCCAGTTCTTCTCTTGTTTTTGCAGATACCGGCTGGTATCCCTTTGGCGCCGGGTTCCTGAGTTTGGGCGCCTTGTAAGGGCTGCCCCCGGTTTTCCGGAAAGCCGCCAGGTAGAAGCCCTCGCCCTGCAGCCGATGGGGATAAAACTGGTATCCCAGGCCGCTGCCGGCGATGCCCCAGCCCGGTTCTGTCCGCAGCGGCTCGGGGCGAAGCCCGAACGAGTCCCGCAGCCAACGGGCGTTCTCTTCATTCTCCTGGCGGTTGTACGTACAGGTGCAGTACAGCAACAGGCCGTCCGGCGCCAGCAGTTTGACGGCGTCCGCCAGTATCCGCTTTTGCCTCCCCGCGCAGAGCTGGACGTTCCCCTCCGACCATTCTCCGGCGGCTTCCGGGCTTTTCCGGAACAAGCCTTCTCCGGAACAGGGCGCATCCACCAGCAAAAGGCCGAAAAACCCTTCGAGCCCGCCAAAGTCGCGGCTGTCGTGCATGCTGCTGCAGGCGTTGGGATACCCCCACTTGATCAGGTTGTGCCGCAGGGCCTGATACCGGGAACGGATCACTTCGTTGGCCAGCACAAGGCTCTCCGCCGGGAGAACCGACAGCAAAAGGGTGCTTTTCCCGCCGGGAGCGGCGCAGAGGTCCAGCGCCCGGACGGGCCTCTCCGGAGGCGCCAACTGGCGGACGGCCTCGCCGATGAACATGGAAGAGGCCTCCTGGACGTAATAAGCCCCGGCGTGAAACCGGGGGTCCAGCGTAAATGCCGGCCGTTTGGCAAGATAGAATCCGTCAGGATTCCATTTTACTTTTCCAGCATTTTCTTTCAATGAAAAACCCTTGCCGGGATTAACGCGAATACTCACCGGAGGGGGAGCGGCCAGCGTCTCCAGGAAGGCAGGCCATTCTTCTCCCAACTGGGCCTGCATGCGTTCGGTAAAGGCTGGGGGCAACTGCATGTTGAAGTTGTTTTAAATGGTTTTCAGTCCAGCTGCCCGATGGCTACTTTTTGCGTAAATATGCCGCCTGGGGTGAGCGCCCGCGCCAGGTACAACCCACTGGCCATCCCGGAGATGTCTGCCCGGATGGTGCCCGCCCGCCCGTCTTGCGAGAAGGCCAGCTTGCCGGAAGCCGTATACAGCTCGATCCGATAAGTGCCCGGCGGCACCCGGAAATGTACGTTGCCCGTTGCCGGGTTGGGAAAGACGCTGAACTTTTCAGCCTCGGCGGGCGGCGCTTCGGCTGCTGTCGCCAGCAGGTCAAAGAGCGGAAGCTCCACGGCGTTCAACACCTGGCGTTGCATCACATCCTCCTCCTTGTATAGAGAAACGAACAGGACGAGGTTGGCCTTTTCGTGGCGCCACTCCCAGGGCACTGTGTAATCGTAATGGTGGGTGTAAGCCTGCCCAGGCACCGGCTGTTCCGGGAAGACGCCGGCCGTTCCCCAGGCGCCATCCACGATTTCCCGGACGACGTGGTGGTGCGGGTAGAAATAGATGGGCTGCCCCAGGCCGAAAAGGGGATGCCCTTCCACCTCGTTGTAGTAATTGCTCTGGTCGAAACCAAACCCGGCATGGATCACGGAATCCTCGGTGATCATCAGGCTGAGCCGCAGCTCGCCGGCCGGCGGGCGACTGGTAAAGGTGCTGGCTATGTCGATGGAAAGCTCCCGGGAGGCGGGGTGGTAGGCGCCCTGGATTTCAAGCCCGACGCAGGCGGGCCCGGCGAGGCGCTCCAGGATGCGCTCCTCCCATTGCAGGGGATGTACGGCAATCTGGTTGGCGGCCGGCCCGCTGCGGTCCACCATGCCCATGGGGGTGCCCAGTACTCCAAAATTGTTGCGCCACTCTGTGCTGTATGGGTTTGCCATGCCATCGACCGAAGAATGGTGAAAGGCCAGGACCAGTTCCGGATAGGCTGCCGCCAGCTCTTCGGCGATGAGGTGGCCGTTGGGGCAGCTGCCGCAAAAGGCCGAAGTGTATTTCTCTAACAGGATGCGCTTTTGCTGGGCACCGGCCGACAGGCAAGCGAGCAATAGCGTAAGCAATAGTATGGTTCTCTTCATTTATGTTGTTTTCTGTAGGGCAAGATAGATACAGTGAGACAGGATTAACAGGATTTACAGGATTTTTTAGCCTCCCCCGCCCCCATGCGCATCAGGCCGACAGGTTGAAATGCCAGCCTGCTTCCCATTCCTGCCCATCCTGTTAATCCTGTTAATCCTGTCTATGAAAGGACCCAGGCATTCCTGCCCATCCTGTTAACCCTGTTAATCATGTCTATGAAAGGACCCAGGCATTCCTGCCCATCCTGTTAACCCTGTTAATCCTGTCTATAAAAACCTTCGTCAATCCTGTCCGTTTAACGCCCAGTCATACTCCTTATAGCTCACCTGCGCATCCTGTCTGATCTTCGTATCGGCGTATTGGTTGAGGTAGTTGATAATGTCTCCAAAATCGCCGGCGTACCATTCAAAAATCCTGGAGATTTGCACGGCATCCTGTCCGATTTCATTATACTGCGGGTTGTTGATGAAACTGCGGGCCTGTTGTCCCAGGTAACGTCCGAGGTTGTCGGCCGTCCAGGCGCGGTTGAGCAGGGGCGGGCAGGAGCGGGCAGCGCAGTTGACCGCAAAATGGATGCGGGGCTCGTCGAATCCGGGGCGGATGATGTCATGCTCGATGTTGTTGAGGGAGTAAGTTTTGCCGCCCAGGTTGATCCATTTTACATCCCACGGTTTGCCATCGTGTATTTTCGTGATACTGGACACCGGGTAATGGTCCAGGATGAGTTTGACGGTAAACGCGTTGTAGGCGTTGATCCAGTAGGCCAGCCTTTCGTTGCGGGGCCAGCCTTTTTCCGCCGGGTGGGCGGCCAGTTCGTCGAGGTAGGCCTGGAGCTTGGCTTTGTCTGCCAGGAAGCCTTTGTAGTCCACTTTGCCTTCGGAGGACACGTGCTTTTGCAACAGGGCGCCCCAGGCTATATGGCTGGGAGGCGACGGGGTGGAGGGGTCCGGAGTGAATGAAGAGCGTTTGGATGGCCCGGCATTTTCGCTGGCCGTTTCCTGTTGTTTTGCTGGCAGGGCGGCCGCTTTGGAACGCCCTTTTTCCGGCTGCCCGGCTGCGCTGGGCCTGTCGCTGCCGGTTTCGGCGCCGGCTGCTTTGGATCTTTGGGCATTGGGGGCCGTGGCGGTTTCGGGCTGGCTCTTCTGTCCTTTGTCTTTCCCTTCCGGCAGTGAGGCATCCAGAGACGGCTTTTTTCCCAGCGCCTCCATTTCAGTGGCGGCGGCTTCCTTTGCCGTTTCTCCTTTCTTTTCGGGCTGGCAGGCGGCCAGGGTGGCCAGGCCCAGGGCAATTAACAGTGTTCGCGTCATGTTTTTAGTTTAATGGATAACTGTGTTTGTTCCTTGCGGGTTGTATGATAGATGGGCGAAATGTTCTGGCGGGGACAAATAACCTTGTTTTGAATTTCTGTCGCCGGAAAAGGGCAACAGGATAGCAATTCAAAGCAGCACTGGAAGCCTAATACGCATACACCATCGCCTTCGTATCATATACCTGCCCGTCAATCACCAGGCTATAGTAATACGTCCCCTGCCGGTACTGGTGCTTTTCATATCCGTACAAAATATCCACCATTCCCGGTTTGAGCTCGATGGAGTAGCGCGCCAGCTCCCGCCCCACGGCGTCGGCTACGCGGATGAAAGCCTGGCTGTACTGCACCGGGCGTTCCACCAGCACGGAAATGGTGGTGGCCTCGTCGAAGGGGTTGGGGCGGTTCTGCAGCAGCGTGATGCCGTCTTCCGACAGGTAGGGCTGCTCCTTCAGGCTGGTGGTGAAAAAGCTGAGCTTTTCATCGGTGAAGTGGCTTTCGATGCCGTTGCTGTCGACGGCGGTGGCGTTGAGGTAATAGATGGTGGCCGGTTCCAGGAAATAGAGGGTGTCGGTTTTAGCAGCGACGTCGATCAGGGTGTCGATGTAAAGGGTCGTGTTGGGGCGGATGCCCAGGCGGTACGGGCCATCTCCTTCCGGGTCGACAATCTCGTAGCGCAGCCCGTTGTCTACCCGCTCGACGATGATGTCCTCCGGGTCGGGCGGCCCCAGGGCGCTCATGGCCATGGAGTTTCCGTTGATGACGGCGTTGCGGGCCAGGTAATTGAAGTCCACAAAAAAGCTGTCGATCACGCTGTCCCCGTCGGTATCTACCCCCAGTATGTCTTCCATGGTATGCTGGCGGTCGTCGTAGCCGGCCTGGCCGGGGTTGCCGTCGCCGTGCTCATTGGCGGAGGTGAAGCGCAGGGCAGGGAATCCGCGCTGCCGGAAGGGGATGTGGTCGCCGCCGCGGCCCACGCGGTCTTCGCGGCTCATGATGTTCAATACGGTAGGCACAGGCATCTTTTGGAGCAGTTCTTCCTGGTATTCCAGGTAGGCGAACCGGGCCAGGGAGCGCCCCGGCCCGGTAGAGTAGAGGCGTACGTTGATGCTGTCGACCTCGTTCAGGCCCGGGCAGCCGGGGGGGGAGGCCGTTTGCCCGCAGATGACGCCCCCGATGATATCGTTGTTGTATACCGCCCTTACGGGTATTTGATTCTGAACGCAGTAAATGGCAAAAGCTTCGGCGCCAAACAACCCCTGCTCTTCCCCGGTGGTGAGCAGGAAAACCAGCGTCCGGTCAAACGCAAAGCGGCTCATCACCCGGGCCAGCTCCAGCACGAGGGCGGAGCCGCTGCCGTTGTCCTCCATGCCGTGGGCCATGCAATCCGTATCGCAGGCGTCTTCGCAGCGGCTGTCCAAATGGCCTTCCACGATAACCAGCTCATTGCGGTGCGGCCCGATGCCGGGAAGCACGGCGAAAACGTTGCGGTGCTGCCCCATGCCGCAGATGTCCTGGTCGAATTGCAGGTAAGCAACGCGCAGCCGGCCCTCCTGCCGGGCGCTGAAGGATAAAAATTTGTCATAGGCCCAGCGGCGGGCGGCGCCCATGCCAAAGGCGGCGCTGCTGGTATCCGAGCCTGTGTTCCGGTTTTCAAAAGCGGAAAGAGCAATCAGATACTTTTTGAGCGAGTCCGCAGACACCTCCGCCAGGATGCCGTCGGTGATATCCTCCGGATGATTGATCACCTCTGACGGCAGGTAATCGTCAGCTTCGAAATCGCCTCCGAGGATGCGTTCTACTTCGTAGTTGGTAACCGTAATGTCCTGTTGAGCCAGGATGCCGCAGAAAGCCGCCAGGACAAGCGACAGGGACAGGAAGCAGCGTTTTTTCATGTTGTACAGGTTTTGCGGCAAAAGCAGTTGCCGGCGAGTTTAACAGAAAGTTAACCCTTTTGACCTGTGGAAAGTAAATATTTTGCAACTCTTTATCCTGGCCAGGTAATTTATTCGCCGCAAAAATTGTTAATAGTGACGCATAGTTACCAACAAAACATACTGTGAAAATGAGAAACAGCGTGATTTTCTTCCTGTTCCTGTTCTTTGGGAACGCTGCGCTCCGGGCGCAGGCAGGCTGCTCCCTGTTTTATCCTTTGGATGCAAAGGTTAAGCTGGAGTACACCTACTACGACAAGAATGGCAATATGGAAAGCAAAACGCGGAGCTCGGTAAAAGCCGTGCGGAGCCTGCCCGGCGGAGTGGAAGCGATCATCTTTAACCGGATATTCGATAAAAGAGACAAAGAACAATTCACCGGAGAGTACCGGGTGCGCTGTGAGGGCGGCCTGATTAAAATGGACGCCACCTCTATGCTCAACCCGGGCATGCAGCAGTCTCTGTCTAATATGGACGTTGACGTCGAAGGGGAAGCATTTGTCATCCCCGGAAAGATGAAAACCGGCCAGGCCCTGCCAGACGCGAAAACCAACATCAGGGCCGCTGCCAAAGGCATCAACATCGTCGATATGACGGTCACTGTTACCGGCAGGAAAGTGGCGGGGCAGGAAAGGATCACTACGCCTGCCGGCACTTTCGACTGCTACAAAATCTCTCAGACTACAGAGGTCAGGATGATGCTGGCCAAATCCTTCGCTTCGGTAGAATATTACGCCGAAGGGGTAGGCCTGGTCCGCTCGGAGACTTATGACCAGCAGGGGAACCTGGAAGGGTATATGGAGCTGACGGCGTTTGAGAAGTAGGGGGCTGGCGGTTTAATCGATACGAAGCGAAATTTCACGCAGGGGCGCGAGCCTTTATGGGGTGTTAGGGGTTGTAATAAGCTTCTCTCCCAATCACCTCCTGGTCAGCCTTTCCCAATACTTATCCAGATACAGCAAACTTTCCAGGATGAATTCCGCCGCCTGGGCGTAAAAATCCGGCATGATGCGCTCGTAATCGTCGGTGGGCTTGTGGTAGTCCTCGTGGTCTTCAACGCCGAAGTACAGGAACGGGATATTTTTCTGGTGGAATTTGCCGTGGTCGGAAGACATCGTCCAGTCTTTGTATTGGGAAGGCTGTGGGGGCTCGTGGCCGAAAGAAACGGTGATGGGCAGGCCTTCCCGGACACTTTCGACCGGAGCCCGGAGGAAGGGGTTGTAGCTGGTGCCCACGACGTACAGCTCCCGGCCGGCATTGCGACTGATCATGTCCATGTTGATGTTGAGCAGGATCTGGTTCAGCGGCACGGGAGGTTCCTCCACAAAATGATCGGCGCCCCGCAGCCCAATCTCTTCCGCATCGAAAGCGGCGAAGATGACCGAATGGCGGGGTGGGTTCCGGCTGAAGAAGCGGGCCATTTCCATCAGGGCACCGACGCCGGAGGCATTGTCGTCGGCACCGTTGTAAATCTCTCCGTTGCGCATGCCCTCATGGTCGTAGTGAGCGCTTAGCACAATGTACTGTTCGGGGTGATCCGTGCCCCGGCAGTAACCGATGATGTTGCGGCCTTCGTAGGCCTGTTTGTTCCAGCGGCTGTAAAAGCGGAAGGGCTGGATGTAGCTGCCGCCGAACTGCTTCAGCCCGAAAGCCTCGAACCGCCGGCGGATGTATTCCCCCGCCAGCAGGTTGCCCGGCTCCTGAGTGCGGCGCCCTTCGTACTTGTCGGAGGACAGTTCCCGGACGTGGGCAAGCAGGCTGTCTCTGTTCAATGAGAATTGCGCCGGCAATACCAGGCTGTAAACACAGGAAAAAAGGAGTGCGAATATTTTTAATGCCATAGGATAATTTTGTTGCTTGGATGTACGCCCCAAATTTGGTATCTTGTACGTATAGCAAAGCAAATTTAAATGGATGCCAAATTAACCTTGAAGCTGGACAAGGAAGTGATCGAACGGGCTAAGCGCTTCGCCCGCCAACACAACACCAGCCTCAGCAAATTGGTAGAACGCTATTTTGACCAGATAACCCGGCAAAATGAGCAAGGGGAATTAACTCCATTTGTCAGAAGTTTGCATGGAGTAGCTTCATTGCCGCCAGGATTTAACCCGAAATTAGTCTGTTTCGAACATTTACTGGAAAAACACAGTCCAAAAGATGAACACTAAGCAGCAGTATCAGGCTATGGTGGGAAATCCTCTTTCCAGATCTCGCCCGGAGAGGATTTCCTGCCAAAATGCATTCACCCTACCACAATATTGATCATTCGCTTCGGCACCACGATCACCTTGCGGATGGTCTTGCCGTCAATGTACTTCTGCACCACGTCCAGCTCGCGGGCGGCCTTTTCCAGGTCCTCTTGGCTGGCATCAGCCGGGAAGTCTACCGTTGCCCGCGTTTTGCCGTTGATGGCGATGGGATAAGTCACGGAGTCTTCCACCAGGTATTCCGGGTTGAATTCCGGATAGGCGGCGTCGCGGTGGATGCTGCCGGCGTTGCCCAGGCGATGCCAGATGTCTTCGGCAATGTGGGGGGCGAAGGGCGCGATCAGCACCGCCAGCGGCTCCAGGACGGCCTTCTTGTTGCACTCCAGCCGCTTCAGCTCGTTGGAGGCGATCATGAAGGCGCTTATGCAGGTGTTGAAGCTGAAACGCTCCAGGTCTTCCCGCACTTTCTTAATGGCCGTGTGCAGCACCTTCAGTTCTTCCCGGGAGGGCTGTTCGCCGCTCACGGCGAAGGCCCCCTGCTTGTCGAAGAACAGGCCCCAGAAGCGGCGCAGGAACTTGCTCACCCCGTCGATTCCCTTAGTATCCCAGGGTTTGGCCTGCTCGATCGGCCCGAGGAACATCTCGTACATGCGGAAGCAGTCGGCGCCGTACCGGCCCACCACGTCGTCGGGGTTGACCACGTTGAAATAGCGCTTCGACATCTTGCCGACCTCGCTTTTGGTGACCAGTTGCCCGGCCAAGTTGGTGATGAAGGCCGCCTCCTTGAAGTCGGGGCGCCATTCCCGGAACTGATCGATGCCCTTCTGGTCCAGGTAGGAATGGTCCTTGCCGTATTCGCTGACGAAGTCGACATGCACCGGGATCATGGCCCATTCGGCATCCGGGTACTGGCCCAGCAGGTCGGCGGACACAAAACGCTTTTGTTTAGCCTCCGATTTTTCCAGGTAGATGAATTCGATCACGCCCTGGACCATGCCCTGGTTGATCAGCTTTTTGGCGTACTCCCGCTCCGGCACCAGTTCCAGGTCATACAGGAAATGGTTCCAGAAGCGGCTGTACAGCAGGTGGCCTACGGCGTGCTCGGAACCGCCGATGTACAGGTCTACCGCCTTCCAGTACCGGATGGCGTCCTGGCTGGCGAAAGCCCCGGTGTTGTGCGGATCCATATAGCGGTACCAGTACCAGGAGGATCCTGCCCATCCCGGCATGGTCGACAGTTCATAGTCGTACTTGCCCTGGTATTTCCAGCCTTCCGCCCGCCCCAGCGGCGGCTCGCCGGTCTCGGTGGGCAGGTATTTGTCGACGGGCGGCAACAGCAAGGGCAATTCCGATTCCTCGATCAGGTAGGGCACCCCGTCCTTCCAGTAGGCCGGCACAGGCTCGCCCCAGTAGCGCTGGCGGCTGAAGACGGCATTGCGCATGCGGTACTGGATTTTGCCTTTGCCCAGGCCGCGTTCTTCCAGCCAGCTGATCAGGGTGGGGATGGCCTCTTCGTACGTCATCCCGTTGATGATTCCGGAGTTGATGTAGCGGCCTTCTTTGGTGTCGTCGGCCGCCTCGTCCATGTTCTGCTGCGCATCCAGGATAGGGACGATCGGCAGGCCGAAATGCTTGGCGAAGTTCCAGTCGCGCTGGTCGCCGGAAGGGACCGCCATGACGGCGCCGGTGCCGTAGCCGGCCAGTACGTAGTCGGCGATGTAAATGGGCACCTTCTCTCCGTTGAAGGGGTTGATGCAATAGCTTCCGGTAAATTCGCCGGTCACCTGCTTCACCTCCGCCATGCGCTCGATCTCGGAGCGGGAAGCCGTCCATTTGATGTATTTCCCGACCGCTTCCTTGTGTTCCGGCCTGGTGATCCGTTCGACCAGCTCGTGTTCGGGGGCCAGGCACATGAAGGTGACGCCGTAGATCGTATCCACGCGGGTGGTGAATACTTCGATCCGGGTGTCCGGGTCTTCTTCCAGGGCAAAACGCACGCTGGCGCCCTGCGACCGGCCGATCCAGTTGCGTTGTTGCTCTTTCAGGCTTTCCGGCCAGTCGATCTCGTCCAGCCCGTGCAGGAGGCGGTCGGCGTAGGCGGTGATGCGCATGCTCCATTGCTTCATCAGCTTGCGCTCCACAGGGTAGCCGCCGCGCTCGCTGACGCCGTCCTTCACTTCGTCGTTGGACAGTACCGTGCCCAGGGCCGGGCACCAGTTCACATAACTTTCTTCAGGGAAGGTCAGGCGGTATTTCAGCAGGAACAATTGCTGTTCGGGCCCGCTCATGGCATTCCACTCCGCAGCCGTAATGGTGGGCGTGTCTTCGTCGCAAACAGCAGGGGCACCGGCATTGCCCTCCCGGGCAAAGCGCTCCTCCAGCCGGCTGATGGGCAGGGCCCTGTCCGCCTCCGTATCGTAATAGTGCCGGTACAGCTGCATGAAAATCCACTGCGTCCACTTGTAATACGCCGGGTCGCTGGTGCGGATTTCCCGGCTCCAGTCGAAAGAGAAACCCAGGTTCTCCAGCTGCGCCCGGAAGGTTTTGATGTTCTGTTCGGTGGAAATGGCCGGGTGGATGCCGGTCTGTATGGCGTATTGTTCCGCCGGCAGGCCGAAGGAGTCATAACCCATGGGGTGCAGGACATTGAAGCCGCTCAGGCGCTTGTAGCGGGCAAAAATGTCAGAGGCGATGTAGCCGATCGGGTGCCCGACGTGCAGCCCCGACCCGGAAGGGTAGGGGAACATGTCCAAAACGTAGTACTTGGGCTTGCCGCTTTCGTTGCTGACTTTATAAACGCCGTTCTCCTCCCAGTACTTTTTCCATTTCTTTTCAATCTCGCGTGGGTTATAATCCATGATTGCTGTGTTTATTCAAAAACAATTCCTGTCTAACTTGTTTTTTAATCATTGCCTGGCGCCGTTTTCCAAGCTGTTTTTTTTTGAAAAAGTTCACGTTCGAAGGTGCGAAAATAGATAAAATACGTTACAATTGGGTAGTTTTTAAGGTGCCGGCATGGCAGGGAGTTTGAAGGCTAAAGGTATCGGCCTCTGCTTTGCAACCTCTCTGCGGTTATGCCCATTCCTTATTTCTTAAATAAATCAAACACAACATGCTGCGAAGCCTGATCAAATTGGGCCTGTTCCTGGTAGCGGGCATCCTGGTATACAACTATTTCTTCGGCACGCCGGAAGAAAAGGCACAATCCAAGCAGATCTTTACCGAGATCAAGGACGTGACCAAATCGGCAGTCGGCCTGCTGAAAAGCGAAAAACAGAAGTTCGACGAAGGCAAATACGACGATGCCGTCGATAAGATCGGCGGCCTGATCGACAACCTCAAAGGCAAAGCCGAACAACTGGAAAACAACCGCGAGCTGCTCGACCAGATCGCAGACCTGCAGCAAAGGCAACGCTCGCTGGACAGCAAGGTGAACAGCCCGGGGGTGGAATCCTACGGCAACGAAGGCCAGCGCGTCGTGGCCGACAGCGCCCAGCGCCGGGAGATCGAGAACGAGTGGAAAGCGCTGGTAGAAAAGACCGAGCGCGTGATGCAGGAGATGGAACAAAGGGCGGAGAGGGGGCAGTGAAGGGGGATGTGTACGGCGTACGGGCAGTGAGGAGCGGGGGACGTGTACGGTGTACGCGACGCACGGAAACCAAAGGCTGTACGGTGTACGGGCCGGCGGGCGGGACTGTTCAGGCTGCTGTGTTTTTTTGTTTTGAACTACAGAGGGGGCGCGGAGAACCATAGAGATCGCAAGTGACTGTGGTTCAATACCCTACTCTGCGAATCTCTGCGCTCCCTGCGGTTAGGGAAAGACGGGTAGACACAGTTTTTTGAACACTCCCCGGCAGGCCCTCCTGAATCCTGTCCATCTTGTTCACCCTGTGAAACAATCAGCGGATTATCCGGGGCTATTTCACAGGGTGAATCCTGTCTACCTTCTATGGCCCTGAACGCAGCCTCGTCCTATCCTGTCCATCTTGTTCATCCTGTCTACCTTCTATGGCCCTGAACGCAGCCTCATCCTATCCTGTCCAATCCTGGGCAAGTGACTTCCAACGAGCGCTCAAGTCCATACAGTGTCCCGTGCGAATGGCGAACCCCAAAAACCAAACACTGTCTCCTACCGGCTGACAACCTTCAACAACTCCTTCACCTTCCGCGCCTTATCCTTAGCCCCGGCCAGGCTTTCGTCAACGATGGTCACATGTCCCATCTTGCGGAAGGGCTTGGTCATGGCTTTGCCGTACAGGTGGATATGCACCCCTTCGATAGCCAGGCAATCTTCCAGCCCTTCGTACGCCGCCGGGCCGGCATGCCCTTCGGCGCCCAGCAGGTTGACCATCACGGAGGGGGCTTTCATCCGGGTGCTGCCCAGGGGGAAGTTGAGCACAGCCCGCAGATGTTGCTCGAATTGCGAGGTATAACAACTGTCGATGGTATGGTGGCCGCTGTTGTGCGTCCGGGGCGCTACCTCGTTGACCAGCAGTTCGCCTTTTTTGTCGAGGAAGAGTTCCACCGCCAGCAGCCCGCAAATGCCGTAGGCCTTCACCACCTCGATAGCCAGCGTCTCGGCTTTTGCCTCCAGTTCCGGCGAAATGGCCGCCGGGCAGAAAAGGAATTCCACCAGGTTGGCCTCGGGATTGAACTCCATCTCTACGGCCGGGAAGGCTTTTGTTTCTCCATTGGCGTTGCGGGCCACGATGACGGCCAGCTCCTTGTCGATGTCGACTTGCTCTTCGATCACACAGGCACCGGGCAGCAAACCCTCCAGCCCCGCTGCATCCCGGATGACGCTGACCCCCCGCCCGTCGTAGCCGGCCGTGCGGCTTTTCTGCACAAAAGGGTAGGCGATCTCTCCCCGGGCCACCGCCTGCCGTACCGCTTCCTCACCGTCGAACAGCCGGAACGGGGCCGTCGGTATTTCCTTTTCTTGGTAGAATAGCTTCTGGGCTCCCTTGTCTTTGATAATATCGAGCTGGGCCGGAGCAGGGTGGATCGTGAGCCCTTCCTTTTCCAGTTGGTGCAACGCCTCCGTATTGACGTGCTCAATCTCGATGGTCAGCACGTCCAGCTGCCGGCCGAACCGGTACACGTCGTCATAATCTTTAAAATTGCCTTCGGTGAAAAACGGCGTCACCCGGCCCGCCGGGAAGCCCTTGTCGCTGTCCAGCACGTACAACGGCAGGTGCCAGTTGCCGGCAGCCAGGGCGAGCATCTTGCCCAGTTGGCCGCCGCCGAGCACGCCGAGCTTGAAATCGGAGTGGAGGGGAGAGTGAATAGGTTTCATTTGAATCTATTTCAATACCTTTCGTTGGCACATTGGGAATCCATTAATCAACTGGTCATTAATCCCATCCTGTACCAGATGGCGTTATTGGTTATTGCCAGCCATCAAGAGTTTGGGCTGTGGGCACACCACTAGACATTTTCTGGCCCGTGTAAAAGTGTAAGCGTGTAAAGGTGTAAAAGAAATTGGCTCCCAATCATTTACACGTTTACACTTTCACACCTTTACACAAGTAGCCCCCAAAATGT
>JAGFJD010000323.1 GCA_024102975.1 Phaeodactylibacter sp.
CAGATTTTGGGTTCTCACGAAGGCATTTTTCCGCCCCATAGCAGCGCTACGGGGCGGAAAAATGGCAAAGTGAGGTTCCAAAAGCTGGCATTTGCAGCCAAAATGACTGCCTCCAAACATGCTCTTATGCAGGATTTACGTTTACTAACAACCGAAGATTCGAAAAGTGGGCGGATCGGGCTTTTTTTTTGGAAGAGCGGCGCTGTGATGATCATCCGCTAACTTAGGACAGTGAAAAAATGTTAGAATTGTTAAAAAGTGGTATTTTGGAAAGGTCAGGTTCTGAAACCCGGATTCCTTAAATGGCAGCGAAGAAATGAAGAGGCTTTCAAGCACTTTTTCAAAGTCATTTGCAGCAAAAGAGATGCCCAAACACCTCACCCTTGATGGAAACAATTCCCCCAGTTTTAACAACTTGATCAAAGGGATCAAGTCATTTTTAAGTTAACCCGCCGAGCCATGAAAAAAGTCGAAGCTACCATAGCCATCGAAGCCCCCCCGGCGAAAGCCATAGAGGCTTTCATCATCCAGGAACACCTGCGCGGCTGGTGGGGCGTTGAGCGCTCCCTGGTTGAGCCGGCGGACGGCGGCGCGTACACCCTGGCCTGGAAGATATCCGACGAGGGCTTTGGGTACGTCTCCTCGGGAGTGGTCGAACACTACGAGCCCGGCAAAGAACTCCGCATCGGCCACATGATTTACCTCAATCCCCTCCGGAATATCCTCGGCCCGATGAGCCTGACGATCCGGGCAACCGGCAAAAAGGCAGGCCCTGCCCGGCTATACGTCTGCCAGGAAGGCTATCAGGAAGGAGGAGACTGGGACTGGTATTACCAGAGCGTAGTGCAGGGTTGGCCCTACGCCCTGAATTCTTTAAAAGCGTATCTGGAGAAACAATGACCGACGAAGCACAACTACAGGAGTGGAAACAGGAATGGCGCCGGCTCGTGCCCGACAGCATCGCTAAGGCGCTGGAAGCCATGGAAGAAAAAATACCCCCCTTTTCCCCCAAATACAAACTGCTGGTCAACCTGCGGGCCCGCGTCAACGATGCCAACCGGGGACGCATCGCCGGCACCCTGTCCAACGAAGACCTGCAACTGGAATACAACCGCATCCGCATGAGCCTGCTGGAAACCATCGACGCCCTGTCCGTTGAAGATTTCCGGCAGCCCATGGGCCAGAGCCCCGATGAGCGCAAAAGAGGCTACCTGCTGCATAAAATCCCGCCCCAGATGCAGGTCGGCAAAGAGGAGGAGTGCATCATCCGCCTGGCTTACGAGCAGGCGGCTATCGTGCAGGACATCGAGCTGAGCGAGGAGGTAGAAGTCAAACAAGTCACCGTTTCAAAAATCATGCAGGCCGAGCTGATCGACCCCAACGCCGAGCCGGCCTTCGCTATCCGCACGTACTCCGACGAGGAGCAGTTCCTGCAGGAAGGGGAGTACACCGAATGGAAGTTTTGGGTGGAACCCCTGCGGGAGGGCACTTTTGCCCTGCTGCTGAAAATATCAGTCGTGGAGGTGATCGAAGGCAGGGAGCGCACCCGCAACCTCACCTGGGAGGAAAAGGTACAGATCGTTACCGAAGCGCCGCAGATAGAGCCGGCCTTCCGGGAGTCGGGCATCGCTTTTGCCTATCAGCCGGAAGGGCATTCCGAATCCATACCGCAGCCGCCGGCAGGGGTGCAACCTTCTCCCCAGGCTGGCGCCGGCCGCGGCATCAGCCTGGACGATGTGAAGAAGATGTACGATATTCAAACGCCGTGGGAGGAAGCGGCCCGGTCGCCGCAGCCTTCCGCCCCGGCTCCCGCCCGCCGCCGCGTGCTGAACATCCGCCGCCTGTCGGTCGCCGCCACGGTGCTGATCGCCGTCGGCGTGGCGCTTTTTCAGTTGCAGTTGTTCACCGGCGAACGCAACAGCCCTTCCGATGTAACCAATCCCGGCCCGGTGGACGTCGAAAAGGGGGAACCGCCGGATACGACGGATACGCTTGCAGTGCCTGATGCCCCTGCCAAAGCCGGGCAGGCGGAGGAAGCGCAGTGGGAACAGGCCCGCAGGACGGGCGAGCGGCGCTATTACGAGCAGTATCTGGAGCGGTATCCGGAGGGGAGGTATGCGGAGGAGGCGCGGAAGTGGTTGGAGGGAAAATAAGATGGCTTGGTTTTGTGTTGTGCAATGCACAAAAATGAAGGTTCTTTTCAACTGATTAGCCACCTGGCAAAAAGTGTCAAATCTCTACGGCAGCCCAAATGACTACCTCCAAACATGCTCTTAGAGAATTTATTCAGGGCTGGCGATCAGGGATGATCGCGCCACGACGAAATCCACCGCCACGCCCCCACCCCCTGATACGCCATGCACAGCATCTCCGCATACACCACCACCTTCTGAGCCGATGCCTGCAGCAGCAGCGCCCCCGGCGATGTCCACGAGCGCGGGCCGAATAGCATGATTGCCACCTGCATGGCGAGAATGAGCGAAAAAAGGCCAAAAGCCCGTGCGTAGTGTTTCGGATAGCCCGGCTCGTTAAGGATAGAAAGCGTATAAAACAGCGACATGGCCAGAAAAGAGATGAAGCCCGCCCGGACGAACAGGGTATGCATCCGGTAATTCACGTTCAGCGGGTACAGCGCGATGCCGACATAACAAACTGCCGCCAGTATCCCCAGGATGCTTGCCACCACAGCCAGAAAACGGGCCTCCGCCTGCCGGAAGATGGTGGGCAGCACCAAAAAGTAAGCCCCCAGGCTGACGCCCACCGTCACCAGCCCTGCCTGGAAGAGCCGGCTGCTGAAGGCGTTGGGCGCGCCGCTCCAGCTGCGGGTCCGTCCCAGGTCGCTGAAGTAGTTGTACCAGAAGGAATAACCCTCAGTGGCCCGGTCGTGGATGGTGCCACCGGGATATTCAGCCATGGCCCAGCTGCTGAACACGAAAAAGAGCAGGGCGCTGAGCAAGGCAAAGAGGATGGCGGATCGTTGGAGGAGTTGAGTGTTCATGGGGATGAGTGGTTGTAGGGGCGGAGCCTGCAAGCTTTGTGTAAAGGTGTAAACGTGTAAGCGTATAAATGAGGCCTGTGCGGCGGAGTTGCCTGAGGGTTATTTCCAGGCTGCTTTCGTTTACACTTTTACACTTTCTTCGTCCGCCGAAGCCTTGCGAAGGTGGATACACCTTTACACAGATTGGCAAATATGCTCCTGAACTTAAAAACTTTGTTTAATGAGCAAACTTTTACAAGCAGGCGATACTTTTACACCTCCTCCGACTCCCTTTCCGTCAACACCCTCACCTCCCCCGTCTGCCCGTCCATCCCGATCCAGTCGCCGTCGTGCAGTTCGATATGGCCCGGCAGTTGGGTAATGGCGGGGATGCCGGATTCCCGGAGGATGATGGAGGCGTGCGACAGCAGCCCGCCGACGTAGGAGATGACCCCCTGTACCCGGGAGAAGTAAGGTGCCCATCCGGGGTCGAGGGCATCGGCCACGAGGATGACGGGGCCTTCGTCCGGCGGCTGGAGATTATCCAGGCTGGCGGATCGTACCCGCCAGACGTAACCCTCCACTTTGCCGGGGTAAATGCCGACGCCTGTACGCTGGCCGTTCTGTTGGGCTGCCACGTTGGCCAGCAGGCTAAGCGGCAGGCGTCGGCCGTGGCGGTTGTTCAGGAAGGTGTCCATATCCCATCCGGAGGGAGGGGTGCGCCCGGGCCGGGGCAGGGAATCCTTATTTCGTTTGCCTTTGAAATAGGCTTGCAGGGCCTCGGGCTGGTATTCCCAGAAGGGGAAGGGCGTTTGTTCCAGCAATTCCTTCCGGAAGTCCCAGAACAACTTCATCGTCTCGTTGCGCAGCCACTCCCGCGTGTGCGCCAGGCGGACGGCGGGGGCGAGCAGCCGGGCCCACAAGGCCTTGCCGCTCCGGCGTTTGGCGTTTGTCGGCTCGGCGATGGTTTGCGGGCCGAGCAGTTGCCGCCAGTCGGCTTCCGTATATTCGAAAAAGCGTTTCTGCCCGATGTCGGACTCGTAGAAGCCCCGGTGGCCGAACTGTACCAGGAAGTCCTGCCGGTCGATGATGCTGTGCTGCAGGGCGCTGAACGCCTTGAGGTAATCGGTGCTGGCGCTTTTCTCTTCCAGGGCGGCCGACAATTTGGCCAGCAGGCCCAGTTTGTCCAACACGGCCAGCGGGCCGGACATGGCGCCGGTCAGCAGTTGCATGTGGGAGACCAGCCCCACATACAAGTTTTCGAAATCGGCCAGCCATTCTTTGAAGGCGGCGCCTTTTTTATTGTCCCAAAGCAATTCCCGGTGCTGGCGGCGCCAGGCGAAACGGCCCTGCACGTTTTCCAGCCACTTCTCCACCTGCCCTTTGGCGGTGGATTGCTGATGGAGGGCTCTGAGGAATACCGGCGCCTTGGCGATCATGCGGTGGGGCCGAAGGCCTACCCGGTAGACATCCTCGGCGCCGACCGAGCGGCACACCAGTTGGGTGGGCAGCCCCCAGTGCACGATCAGGTCGAGCAGGGCGGAGAGGTTGATCCACGGCATGCCGGCCGATTCCCGGATGAAGGCCCGCCGGGGGAAGCTGGGGTCCAGTTCCCGGTAATAATCGAACAGGCGGTAGCCGGCCTGGCTGATGATGGCCGTCATGAGGGGGGAAGGTTGTGGCGGCAGGATTTCTTTGTGGTTGGCGGAGGTCAGCACCTCTTCGGCCTCTTCCGGCGTGGTGATGGGCCGTGCCTGTAGCAGGAGCAGGCGGCCTTCGGAAACGCAGAACTCGATATCCAGCCCGTGGGTGGCATCCATGCGGCGCAGCAGCACCTGGGCGTAGTAGGACAACCAGATCAGCGTCCGGTTGAGGTTTTTCTCTTTGTGTGGGAACCCTTGCCAGAAGGTATAAAAAGCGGCGGCCCAGGCGTCGGCGCGGTTGAATTTGGGCAGCAGGATGGTTTCCGGTTGTTGCCGGCCGCTGACCAGCCCTTCGCCCTGCCCTTCGACGAGTTCCAGCTTCCAGGCGCCTTCCCGGAAAGCGAACAACACGCCGCTGTATTCCGGGTAGATCATTTCCTGGACAATGGCCTCGCCTCCTTCCGCCTCCGGATAGCTGTTGAATACCTCCTCCAGGGCTTCCTCCAGGCGACTCTCTTCTACCGAAAGCACCGTCGCAAACTGCCCGGCATGGCTGTGTTCTTCTCCGTCTTCCAGGGCATAAGAAGAACGCACCGCTACCGGAAAACGCAGCTTGCCGATCTCGAAAGCGCCCCGTTGGAAATCCTCGTACTGCACGCTGCAGAAGCGCGGGGTAGGAAGGCGCCATCGCCGTATCTGTACCAGTTGTCGCAGTTTGCTCATGATCTGTTGGCATTTGAGGGGCTAAGATGTTTTGTTTTCTTGCCACGAAAATTTACCCGGACATCGGCACGAGTTCAGTCGAACGCTGATTAGACGGGCACCAAAACACAAAATCCTCACAAAATTTCGTGCGGGTTTTGTGCTTTCGAGCTATTGTGGCGTTTAACCCCGGCACTTTCATGGCTTACAAATAGTTATGATTTTTTCATAAAACTCCTCCGGCTGGTCCAGCATGGGGAAATGGTCCCAGCCGGGCACAACGTCGAAAATGGAACGGGGGAAATCCTGATGCCAGTATTTCAGGAAACGGGAGGCTACCACTCTTTCTTCCTCTCCCCAAATAAAGTAAAAATTTTCGTCTTGCAGTAATTTTTGTACGGCCCGGTACCATTCCGGCGTAATTAAATCAAAAAACAAGGAAAAGGCGGCGCAGGTTTTGTAATCCCGGAAGAACTGTCGCCGGAGAGACGCGGGAATGCGTTCCGGATATAAGAAGAGGCGGCGCTCCCAGACGGGCTGCAGGGCCGGCCAGGCGATCAGCCGCTGCATGAGCCGGCGCACGGTCCCGGGCTGCATCAGTTTCGGAAAAAAGCGGTGTTCCAGGGAAGCGCCGATGCAGCCGTGGAGGATCACTTTGGCGGGCTTCGCCTGCCTGCCGTCCGCCAGAGGCCAGCCCCGGCCGGCCCACTCCAGGAGCAGGCTGCCGCCGATGCCATGGCCGTAGAAAATCCAGGTATCCTCCGGGCCGGCAGCTTCAACGGTTTGCTGCAGGGCACTGATGAAAGGTTGCCAGCCTGCTTCGCCTTCTGGAAGGGGGCGCCCCTCGAAGCCGGGCAGTGCCGGCACTATGGCCATGAGTTGCGCGGGGCCTTCCCTTCTGAGCATATCCAGAAAGGGTTGAAAACGGGCGGATGCCCCGCCGTTGCCGTGCAGGAGGAGGAGTTTTGTCATTGCCAGGCAATCATTTCAGAAGAAACCGGGAAGGGCAATTAAAGTTCATGAAAAGAGCATAAGCCAGGGCCTTGTCCGCTTCCTTTCAGGCTATTGTGGCTTATGTGAAAACCGCTATGTGTTCTATGTGATTAAAAAACAAAAAGAGCGCCCGAAAATGGACGCTCCTCACTACAAGTTACCCGTTAAAAAAACTCCCAAATTTTTGCCTGGCACCCGGGAGGGGGTTGCCGGTTGTCTGTTGTTGGTTGTTGGTTCGGCTTCGATCAGCCCGGAGAAAGCTCCGAACAACCGATTGCTGTTTTTTCTGTGTTGAATTTACTCTGTTTGCCTGTCTGATGGGTTCCCCCATTCCGGGTGTTGCTGTCTGCCGGGCGGGAGGGGCTGGGGAGCGGCGTGGTTTCGCCGGCATGCCGGCTGGTGTCGGTTTTCATGTTTGTTATTTTCAGCTTTTATTTGGAGGGGTGGAGATAAGTTACCCGGGGCAGGAAAGTTTTTTAAAAATTTTGGCAACTATTTATCACATAGGTCACAATAGCCGCCGGCTAAGGTCTAAGGAATGAGGTAATTGGGTATCCGTCTAAGGTTGGACAAAGGTTGCCGGGGTTGTGTGCGATGTACGGGGCCGGCAGTAGGCCCTCGGCTGTGTACGGTGTACGAAGCCCCACCGGTTTATCCAACGTCAGACGGGAAGCCGGGTTATTGATTGTTGGCCGGCAATCAACAGCTTAGGGCCTGCGGGTAGCCAATAACCAACAACTGCATTTTGTTCCCGGCGGGAAAATAACTGCCCCGTTATTTAGTGCCAACAGCACTGGGCAGGTTGGTGCAGAGCAGGTCGACGAAGCGGCGCTCCATTTCCACCTTGCTGCGGATGAGGCAGACGCTGGAAGGAGTGAGCAGGGCGGCGAAGATGGCTTTCAGGGTGCTTTCGTTGAAGTTGCGGGCGTCGCGTACCGACGGCGGCCGATGACTTTTTCTTCCAGCTTCAGAAAGGGCTTCAGGTCGTTGTCTGCCGCCATAGACACTACGGCCTTGCTGATTTCCCGGTACATGGACTCCTTCAGCTTGGCCCGCTGCCGAAGGTTTCTACGAAATATTCGTAACATAGTAGAAGCCCTCTGTGGCGATGGTCTTGAAATTGCTCTGTCCGTACGGTAGCTTCATGGCATAAAGACAGGAAATTCTTTCCCGGCAACCTCCTGTCATTCTTGCCCATTCAGGAAGGCGATCTTCCCGCTGAGCAACAATAAAGTGCAAATCTACCCGCCTCCCCCTAGTTTTGATGTTGTAACAACTTTAAAACTAAAAACCATGAATCTCAGGAGCCTCTATTACATTTTCAGCACACGCGCTTCAGCAGGAGTGGCAATTATCCTGCTTCTTTCCGTTTTGGGTTTGACAAATGCGAATGCCCAGCAGGAACAGTACCAGCAGGCACAGCAACTGGCCTTCAGCGGCCGGCATGCCGAGGCGGAAGCGATGCTCGGGCTGCTCTCCGCCGAATATCCCGATTACCTGCCGGCTGCGCTCCTGCGCGCCCACAACCTGGCCTGGAGCGGGAAGCACGGCCAGGCCATTGAGGCCTTCCAATCCATCCTTCAGCAGCACACCGGGCAGGCAGATGCCCTGGTGGGCCTGGCCTACGCCTACAGCTGGTCGGGCGACAGCCGGCAAGCGATTGAAGCTTTCGGCCTGGCCATCGAACAGGAACCTGGCAATACGGATGCCCGCAAAGGCCTGGGTTATGCCTACCTGGAAGCCCGGGAAACCAAACCGGCTACAATGGTTTTCGAAATCCTGGCCAGCGAATATCCGGATGTTCCGGAATACCTTATCGCTCTGGGTAAAGCCCGGCTGATGGCCGGCCGCTACAAGGCGGCGGCGCATGCCTTCGAACAGGCCCTGGCCATGGCCCCCTCCAACGCCGAGGCACAGCAACTGCTGGCCCGGGCCCGGGCCGAAGGGGCAGCGCTCGAGCTGGACGTTTGGGGCGGCTACTCCAAAGTGGAAAATGACAGCCGCACCGGCCTGCGCCTGCTGCAGGCCCTCTACCGGGTCAACAGCCGCTATGCCGTTTTCGCCCGGTTCGACAATACTCTCTCGCTGGACAACCTGGATTTTGTGAACCGCAACGCCAACGCCTCTTCCCTCTGGGGCGGCCTGCTCGCCGGCTGGAACGGCCGCCTGGCCACCCGCCTGGAGTACGGCCTGCGTTTTTTCCCGGAGCGCAACACCCAGCAGCAGATGCGTATAGAGCAGGTCTTCTACATCCACAACGGCCTCAGCGCCCGCCTCGGCGGCTGGGCTGCCTTTTCCAGCGACTTTCCCACCGAGTGGTACGGTTACGCCGGGCTCTACATCCCGGCCACTTCCTACCTGGCGCTGGAACCCTCCTACTACTACGGCCAGGACGGCTTCAACAGCGTGAACCAGCAGCGGGCAGTGCTGGCGGCCAAGCTGCTGCTACCGCAGGGGCCGGAATTTACCCTCGGCGGTTTCATCGGTAAAGCGGACCTCGGCATCGAGGGCGTGCCCGACAATATCTCCGGCGGCTACCTGCTGGCGCTGCTGCCCTTCACCGATTGGCTGTCGGGGCAACTGGCTGTCAATTACGAAAAAGGCAATTTCGCCGAGGCTACGGTGGTGGCCGCCGGGTTGAAGCTTCGCTTCAGGTAACTGGCAAGTTATTGCGCATCGCGTCTTGTAGACGCTCGCGAACACCCCTGTTTACAAAACCTCATTTAGAAAAAACTACTCCGGCCGTTTTGCCGGAGCAAAAAAAGTTAACTCATGTTGCAGAATAATACCGACCGCGCACTGGTGGCCAGTGCGGGACTGGAGATGCCCATTTCTCCTTCCATCTTAAAAAATCCTCGCCAAAAGGCAACCCGGCGCAAGCCCCTGTATGCTGCCGCGCCCCGCCCCTGGATGTACATCTTTATCTTCGGGATGTGGCTGGCCAGCCTGGCCTGGTTTCAGCCCCGCCTGCTACAGCTGATGGATATGGCCTACAACCTGCCCAGTTGGACGGCTCTGGCCCTGTTCGTCGCCTTTATCGATTTTGCCTGGCTGTACGGCCTGTACAATGTAGGGGTGATCCTGTTTGCCGTGGGGCATCGCTGGTTCGGCCACAAGCCGGAGGCAGCCCTGGCGCGTACCGAGCTGCTGGACTATCCCGCAGTGGCTATCCTGTATACTACCTGCAATGATTTTGTGGAGGAGAGCGTCCTGTCCTGCGTACAGCAGGATTATCCCAACTATACAGTGTATATGCTGGACGACAGTTCCTCGCCGGAGTACCAGGCCAAGGTCGATGCCTTTGCCGCCCGTTTCCCGGAGTTGGTAAAAGTGGTGCGCCGCCCCAGCCGCGAAGGGTTCAAGGCGGGCAATATGAATTACGGCCTGGGCCACGTTGCTACGGAAGAGCCTTATTTTGCCATTGCTGATGCCGATGAAATCCTGCCGCCCGATTTTCTCAGCAAGCTGGTGCCGGTGATGGAGGCCGACCCCTTGTGCGGCTTCACCCAGGCCAACCACCGGGCCAATCCCAATGCGCAGAGTTCGCTCGCGCGGGCCATGGGCATCGGCGTTGACCTGCACTGGAAGTGGTACCAGCCGTTACGCAATAATTATGGTTTCGTAATGTTCCTCGGCCACGGCGCCCTGCTGCGCCGCAAGTGCTGGGAGGAAGTTGGCGGTTTCCCTGATATCGTCAGTGAAGACCTCGGCTTCGCCATCCACATCCGGGAGAAAGGATACCGGGGCCGCTTTGTGGAAGATGTGGTCTGTTATGAAGATTTTCCGGATACCGTGCGCGCTTTCCGTATCCGCCATATGAAGTGGACGAGAGGGACGAGCGAGTTCCTCAGCAAGAAGATGGGCTGGCTGCTGAAGGCTAAGAATATTACCTGGACAGAAAAACTGGACATTCTCTTCCCGACGCTCAACCTGCCGCTTACGCTGGTGTACTTCCTGTTCATGGTGAACGCCAACCTGGTGCTCCCGTATTTCTTCGGCCAAACGGCCGATGTGACCTTCGTGCTGGGCGGGCAGGAGTGGGTGTTTCCCGTGATGAGTATGGATACCGGCTTTCAGGCCATTTACGACTGGGACTTCTTCGCCATCACCATGCTGGCCTTTTTTGCCCCGGTGCTTTGCTTCATCATCGGCCTGGCGCACCAGCCCGCTAAGCTGTTCCGTTTCCTGAGCCAGAGTACGGTGCTGTACGCCGCATTATCTCCGCTTTCTTCCATCGGGGTGCTGGCTTACATGGTTTCCGGCAAGGCGATATTCCTGGTCACGGGCGATAGCGCACAGCAGGGACACGGGCTTTCAGGCAGCGCCGGCCACCTGATGCAGCGGGTGAAAAAGTCCTGGCAGGACTTTCTTGCCAAGAGCCATCCGGATACCGGCATAGTACAGGCCTTCGAGATCATGACGGGCGTCTTGTTCGGGCTGGTTTGCCTGTACACCTTCCAGATATCCTTCTTCGGGCTGTGCCTGGCTTTCATTCTGCTTCCCCTCATGCATCATCTGGGGTGGGACAACCGCGCCATGGGGGCGCTGATGTACCTGCCCTTCGTGCTGATCCTGCTGGGAGTATTCGTGGCGAGCCTGAGCCTGTTTGGGTTGCAATCGGTGTTTTTTGGGTATGGTTTTCACTTTTAAAAGCGTGTAGTTTGTTGATTATTAGTATTTTGTTTTTATGTAGGGTTGATTTTGATTTGAGAGAATACGTTCATTACACACCACTGGACAAAATGGTTTTGGACACAGAGAACACTGAGGCCAACACAGAGTACATGGAGTATTTTCCATTGATAATCAGGCCTCTGCGTGACTCTGTGTCCAGAAAAATGTCTAGTAGTGTGCGTTCATTACAAATCAAAAAAATAAATCAGCAACATCGCCCCGGTGAGGTGGCGTGTTTCTGTGGCGGACTTACGGGAAGAAAAGATTTTCAGCTCCGGTTCCCATGGCCGCAGGCCGTAGCTCACGGTCCAGGCTATCGTCATTTTCCGGGCGCGGATGCCCAGGGATCCCCTCACTCCGTAGTCCAGGCGTTGAAAGTATCGCGTATTGTTGTCGTCTTCCAGAGCGAGTGCGCCGGCAAATTGGATTTTCCGGCTTTCTTTGATTTCCTGCCGGTCCAGCAGGGTGCCTTCCACGAAGAAAGAAGTTTTGTAATCTGATTTCTCCGTGCCGTGCAGGCCAAAGGCCAGGTAGGGCCCAAGCCCGATCTGGAACCCTGCTGACAAGTTTACTACCGGGTATACGGGCAATTCCAGGTAGCCTACATAGGTGGTGATGTGTCCCTCGGCTTCTGTATAGGACGGAGCAAAGCGATAATCTGCAGTGGACAATTCGATGTCAGAAATCCACTCCCCGATATTAATGCGGTCGCCCTTGCCTCGGTAGTAAAGGCCGGACTGCAGAGAGAACCGCGGGCTGATGCGCCAGTCGAGGCTGCCCCCGAAGGTTGGCGCGAACAATATGCTGTAAGCCGGCGGCTCGGTGGCACCCCGGTAGTCGTATATGCCCGTGGCAGCGTTAATGCCCGCAGTAATGCCTATCAAAAGCCGGGGTTGAAAACGGCTTTCAGAAGCCAAAGGGGGGGAGGGCGGTTCTGTTTCAGTGGCAGGCACTGTTTCGGGCGCCGGTTGAACAGTTAGCGGCGGTGCAGCCTCCGGCACGGCTTCGGGTGCCGGTTCCTTTTTGGATGGAGGGACCGCTTCAGGAGGCAAGGTGGTTGGACGTTCGCCCTGCGGCACAAACCATTCTACCCGTCCGTTCTCATACTGTATCTTCCGGATTTCGTTCTTGTAAATCGTGTACAGGGGGCCTTCCTGGAAATCGAACAGCTTGTACTTCACTACATCTGGCTGGATTTCCAGCACTTTGGCCTCCATCCAGCGGCCGTCTTTGAGGAAAAGGATGTCCTGTGCCGCTATCAGGGCGGGTAACCACAAGAGAAGTATGGAGAAAATGTATTTTTTCATGGGCCGGAAATTATAAACAATGACGACCCCTCGGAGTTTGGGTCAATATACCGTATAGTCGATGGTGATCTTTGCTCTTTTAAAGTAATTGTCCAGCCACCATTCAGTGACGGTGCTGGTATCGCTTTCCTTGCAGGGAAGGCTAACGGGTATCATGATGGAAAAGGCCAGGCCGCCGGGGATGCCTTCAGGATATAATAAAGGCAGAGAAGTGTACTCGAAGTTTTTCACTTCCAGTTTGAGGTCTTCACCTCCCAGGGAGGTTTGAGCGAGCTTGACGGTCCTCAAAAAAGAAAAACCGCTGTCGGACTTATGCCTGAACAGCAGATAGGCCCGGTCGAATATCAAACCTAAATCCTCCCGCCTGGACAGGGTAACTTCTGCGGAAACGGTTAGCGGTTTTCCCGTACAGATGTCATTGAGCTGGACCATGACAGCTTTGGCGCCCAGCGCGATATAATCCAGCCTTTCATATTCATCATTCCAATGATAGGTATAGGCATATCCCCTTTGCCATTCGGTTACTTCCGAACGGGTAAACTGGCAACTTTCCTCGTCTGTCAGGGAACAAGTAGTGCCAGAGAGGAAAATGAAAACGAACAACAAGGAGAAAGGGAGATTTCGCAGAAAGATGATTTGGAACATGGGGTTGAAATTTTACTACCCCATGTTCTGTACTCTTGAGGAATATTGCAATGATGAATATCGTAGTGCAGAGCTGATTTTTGTCAGTTGCCGGAGGTGCTACTGAAAAACCAGCGGTTTGACCCACTGTCCCTGCCCTCCATCCAGGATGAGTTGAAGGTGGTACAGGCCAGCCGGCAGCCCATCGCGTTGCAGGCTGAACTGGTTGCCGGAGAAGGAATATGTCCTGAGTAACTGGCCATTGGCGTTGAACAGGAACAACTGGTGTTCCTGCCCGGAAGGCAAATCCAGGCGCAGGTGTACCCTGTCGGTGGCAGGGTTGGGAAATACCACCCAGTTGTCCTGTGAGATAGGGGCAGTAGTGCTTACCATAGTTTCGCAAAAGGGATCTGCCCAGCGCTCATCCGTCAGGAATGCCTCGTCCGTCAGCGTTTCCAGGAAAGCCACGAGGGCCTGGCGTTCTGCCGGGCTGAAGTTGGGCCGGCGGGGCGGGCCGGCGGGCCCGCCGGCCCGCAGCTGGGGAGAAAGGTTGGGATGGGGTTGAATGCCGTTGCTATAATGCTGGATTACCTCTTCGAGCCCTTCGAAACGTCCGTCGTGCATGTAAGGGGCGGTGAGGGCTACGTTGCGCAGAGAAGGCGTCTTGAAGAGGCCTATCTGCTGTGGGTTGCCGGTGACGCCCCCGAGGCCTTCATCCTGGGAGATCAGGTCCAGCCCGTTGTTGCGGGGGCCGGGCGCGATGAAAGCCTCGGTGCCGTGGCAGGCGGCGCAATTGCCTCGGTTGGCATCGAAGAAAAGGGCTTTGCCGAGGTTTTCTTCAACGGTGAAGGCAGGCCAGGGCGCAACGCCGGGAGGGCCGGGAGGCGCCGTTTGCCGGGCCAGGTCATATCTGGACTGGTAGCTGACCATGGAGCGAACAAACTGTGCCAGGGCCAGCGCCACTTTGCCGGAAGTGATTTCCGGGCTGCCAAAGGCTTCTTCAAACAGTAGAGGGTAGTATTCGGTATTGGCCAGGCGGCTTTCCAGTTCTTCCAGCGTGAGCCCCATTTCTATGTGGTCCTGGATGGGCATCAGGGTTTGTTCTTCCAGGGTTGCGGCCCGCTCATCCCAGAAGAATCGGCCGTTCTGATAATAGCGGGCCATGGCCAGGCTCATGGAATTGCGGCCGGTAAGGCCTCCTTCGAAGCCAGGGCTGAGCGACGCATCATCGGTAAAGGCCAGTTCCTGCTTGTGGCAGGAAGCGCAGGCAATGGTTTGGTTGGCCGACAGGCGGGTGTCGTAAAAGAGCACCCGCCCCAGGGTTGCGCCGGCATCGGTAATGGAATTGCCGGCCGGGGTGTTGTCGGCATCCTGCACGTTGGGGAGCCGCAGGTGGTTGGGGAGCTGGATATCGGCGTAATTGAACAGTACGCCGGGCAGGTCCAGGCAGGTCTCGTATTCATTTGGTGGCTGCCCGGGGCCTTGCCAGGCCAGGGCTGATAAAGCGAACGCAAAGGTTAGTAACAAACCAAGGGCCTTAGGCTTCATAACGATAAACGGGTTTTGATATACAGTTTAAAAAGTTGTCTCTTTTCAGAGAGACAGGAATGAGCTTGATGTACTGTATATTTTTCCGTTTTTTTGAAAAAAAACAGACTTGACAAGTTTCTAAAACTTGTCAAGTCTAAGACTTGGCCAGTTGCACCTTCACCTGGCTCGTCGTATCCACGCCTTCCACCACTTCGACCAGGATGCCGTCCGACAGCCCCAGTTTCACCGGGCGCTTTTCAAACTCCTGGTTGCCGTTCTTGATCTCCACATAAGTCGTGTCCTCCTCGAACAACACATCCCGCTCCTTAATAGCCACGACCTGCCGGCGGCGGTCGAGGATGATGTCGGCGTTGGCGCTGTAGCCGGCGCGCAGGAAGGTCTCTTCGGTGGGCTTGACGGCGGCGCGGACCTCGAACTTGACCGTACCTTCCTCGTCTTCCCCTTTGGGCGAGATGAACTCCAGGGTGGCGTCGAACCGGTCGCTTTCGATAGCGCCGACGGTCAGCTCCATGGGCATGCCTTCTTTCAGCTTGCCCACGTCGGCCTCGTCTACCTTGCCTTCGAAGATGAGGTTGTTCATATTGGCGATGATGGCGATGCTGGTGCCCTCGTTGAAGTTATTGCGCTCGATCACCGAGGAGCCTTCTTCTACCGGAATGTCGAGCACCATGCCGTCGAGGGTGGAGGTGACGATGTTGGCCACCTGGCGGGAATTGCGGCTGGCCCCTTCGCGCAGCAGTTGCAGGTTGTTGATGGCTGCGTCGAGCTCCTGCCGGCGGATGTCGACGTTGGTCTCGAACTGCTTGATGTTGTTGGACGCCATGATGCGGGCGTTTTCCAGGGCGGCCTTGCCGATTTCCAGGTCCACCTTGAAGCGGTTGTAATCCTGCTGAGAGACGACGCCCTGTTCGAAGAGTTCCCGCTGGCGCTCCTCTTCCTGCCTGGCGTTTTCGAAATTCACGCGGGCTTCCTCCACGTCCAGGTTCTTCTTGTAGACCTCCTTCTGGCGTTCCAGCTCGCGCTGGGCTTCCTGCAGGCGCAGGCGCGCCAGCTCCACGTTCGACTGGGCGTTGTTGATGTTCACTTCGCTGGGCACCAGCTTGATCCTCGCCAGTTGGTCCCCCTTTTTGACCATCTGCCCGGCCTCGACGAAAAGCTCGTCGACCACTCCCGATACCTGCGGTTTGATGTGCACCTCCTGCCGCGGCCTGATCGCACCAGTGGCGACGGTCTTCTTGACGATGTCGGAAAGCACCGGTTTTTCCGTTTCGAAATTATCCGGTGCCCGCTTGTTCTGGTTGTAAAAATAAATGCTCAGCCCAATAGTGGCGATGACGAGAAATGCTCCGAGTCCGATGAGGCAGCCTTTGTTCATTCTGCTTATTTTTTATGTATGATTTTTTTTCTCGTATTTGAATTGGATATCCAGCAATATAACACTCCTTCCTTCCTTCCTACTCATCCTTCAGCGCCACCACCGGGTTCACCCTGGCAGCCTGCATGGCGGGGATAAACCCGGCAGCCGCTCCCGCCAGGATGAGCAGCACGATCGCGCCCGCCCCGACGGCGAGGTTGACCTGGGGGTTATAGAAATTATCCGGTTCCAGGTTGTTGGCCATCATCAGGTAGTCGATGCCTCCGATGACGAAGGTGCCGGCGATGAGGCCCAGGTAGCCGGAGGCCGACGTGATGGCGATGGACTCCGCCAGGATCATGCTGATGATGGAGCCGGGCGGCGCGCCCATGGCCTTGCGGATGCCGATTTCCTTGGTCCGCTCTTTGACCGTGATCAGCATGATGTTGCTTACGCCGACGATGCCCGCCAGCAGCGTGCCGATGCCGACAAACCAGAGGAATGCCCGGATACCGCCGAAGAGCCGGACCACGCTTTGGTATTCGGCCTCCAGGTTGAACCCGCCGATGCCCTGGGGATCGTCCGGCGCAACGTGGTGCCGTTTTTTGAGCAGGGCCCTGACCTGCGGCTCGATGGTGCTGACCAGCACGTTAGGCGCCGCCGAGCACACGAAATAATCGACGCGCTCTCCGGTACCGAAAGTGCGGTACATGGCGGTCAGGGGAATGACGACGGCCTCCAGGTCGCTCTCCGTCCAGGGTTTGATCTGCATGGGGCCGAAGATGCCGACTACGCGAAACTCTACGCCTTTGATGCGGACGTACTCTCCGATGCAGTCCCGGTTTCCGAAAAGCACTTCCGCCGTTCGTTGCCCGAGGACGGCCACCTTGCGGCTCTCTTCGATATCCCGTTCATTAATGTACCGGCCCTGGTGCAATCGAAGGGCTTCGATGCGGATCATGTCCTCCAGCTCTCCCCGGATTTCGTAGCTGTCGCCAATATCGTTATAATATACCGGCTGGCTACCTATGGAGAGGCGGGGGGCGATGAACTGCACCTCCGGCACGTTCTGGCGGATGGCCGTTATGTCTTCGAGCCGAAGCTGCGGCCGCCGCCCCGGCTGGAAGCCCCGGTACGGCTGGGATGTACGCTCCGGCCATACGTACATGACGTTCTTGGCGCGGTCGCCGAAGCCGCGGAAAACGCCGTTTTCCAGACCCTTGCCCATGCCCAGCACGAAGATGAGCATGAAGATGCCCCAGAAGACGCCCAGGGCCGTCAGCCCGGTGCGCAGCTTGTGCTTTTTGATGGTGCCCAGTATTTCCTGCCAGGTGTCTCGGTCGAGCATGGTGTTTGTTGTATTGTTATATTGTTGTATTGTTATATTGCTGGCGGCACAGGGTGCTGCGGTTGTATGGATGTATTGTTGAGGCTGCTCCGTCTCCGCCGGTCCGTAGCCGGATTTCTGCCGGCGGAGACGTTGTACCCTCACCCATGAACCCATCCCACCCATGAACCCATGAACCCATCCTCACCCCCCCTCCCGCATCGCCACTACCGGGTTGATCCGGGCCGCCTTACGCGCCGGCATGAGGCCTGCCAGGGCCCCGGCGAGCACCAGCACCACGGTAGCGCTGAGGCCCACGCCCAGGTCGACGCGGGGATTGCGGAAATACTCCACAGCGATAGATTCCATCAGGCTGATTGCCCCGACGCCGGCCAGCAGGCCCAGGTAGCCGGCCACGGAGGTGATCAGGATGGACTCCTGGAGGATCATAGCGACGATGGACCGGGGCGTGGCGCCCAGCGCTTTGCGGATGCCGATCTCCCTGGTCCGGTCTTTCACCACGATCAGCATGATATTGCTGACACCGATCATGCCGGCGACGATGCTGCCCAGCCCGACGAACCAGACGAAGGCCCGGATGGCAGCGAAGAGGTTCATAAACTTCTGGTATTCTTCTGCTGCCCCAAAGATATAAAGGGCTTTTCGGTCCTGTACGTCGAACTGGTGGCGGCGGGCAAAGGCATCTCTGACCTCTTCCTGCAGCTGTTGGATGGCGGGCAGTTCCATATCCCGGGTCGTGAACATCAGCTGGTGCAGTTCCCTGGTGCCCGCATAAATTTTTTGAGCGGTGGACACGGGGATGTAAATAATGCGCATTTCGTCGTCTCCGCCGGTATCCGTATAAGTGCCCACCACGGTATAGACCGTGCCGCCGATCTTGATCTCCTTCCCCAGCGGCGGCTCGTCGCCAAAGAGGTCTTTCTGCACAACGGCCCCGATGACGGCTACTTTTCGGAATTCGCTCAAATCAGTTTCGTTGATATACCGCCCGCTCTCCATAATGGTATTTTCGAGATAGCGGTGGCCGGGATGAACCGCCCGCACCGAATAGGAGAGGGCGGTTTTCCCGTAGGAGATAGTCTGGTCTCCTGAAAGGTAAAACCGCCCGGTGATCTGGTCGACCTCCCCGAAGTGCCCGGCGAGCATGTCGTAATCTTCATTGGAGAATTTTATCTGCCGCCCTTTGGGCAGGCCCTGGTAGGGGATGGAGGTCACCCCCCGGCGGATCCAGACGCTGTTGGTGGCGTCATCCCGGAACTCGTACTCCACGCCGTTCTGCAGGCCTCGGCCGGCACCTAGCAGGAGCACCAGCATGAAGATGCCCCAGAAGACGCCCAGGGCTGTGAGGATGGTGCGCAGGGGGTGGCGCCGTATGGAGTTGAAGATTTCCTGCCACTTATCGAAGTCGATCATAGACGATTGATAAAGTCCGGTTATATAGTAGCGCTCAGGGTAGCGTTGCCATTCTCGATGACGCCGTCCCGCAGGCGGATGATGCGCCGGGTCATGGCGGCAATATCGTTCTCGTGGGTGACGATGATTACGGTCATGCCTTCCCGGTTCACTTTTTTGAACAGTTCCATTACTTCGTAGGAGGTTTTGGAGTCGAGGGCGCCGGTAGGCTCGTCCGCCAGGATCACTTTCGGTTGGGTGATGAGGGCCCGGGCGATGGCCACGCGTTGCTGCTGGCCGCCGGATAGCTGGTTGGGCAGGTGTTCGGCCCAGTCGGCCAGGCCTACCAGGTCGAGGTATTCCAGGGCGAGGTCCTGCCGTTTGCGGCGGTCCATTTTCTGGTAATAGAGCGGCAGGGCGACGTTTTCCTGCGCCGTTTTGAAGGGAAGCAGGTTGAAAGACTGGAAGACGAAACCGATGAAGCGGTTGCGATACTGGGCCGCTTCGGTTTGGCTGAGGCCCTTGATCATTTTGCCGTCGAGGGTGTAATCGCCCGCGTCATATTCGTCCAGAATGCCGATGATGTTGAGCAGGGTAGACTTGCCGGAACCTGAAGAGCCCATAATGGAAGCAAAGGCGCCGGCTTCGATATCGAGGTCGATGCCTTTGAGGACGTCCAGTTGTGTGTATCCGGTTTTATAGGCTTTTCGGATATTTCTGAGTTGGATCATAGATAGCCGGGTTTCGATAACGTCAGGCCATTCGCGCCTGTTTTTTCGAGTGCGTTAATAAAGGTAATGAGTTATGGCAATCAAAAAAAACTAGACAAATAAATGGTCTTTTTAGGCCAGTATCAATTGTGCGCAACATTATGATGCCTTTTTTGCCGGCCTTCCCCCTATTTTTTCTTGGTTTTTTGAGCCGCCAGGAGATTTTTAGGGCCTGAAATTTTCCTGGCATATCAAAAAATGGATATTTTTATAATTCTTGGTGAGGCAAGCAGCCATTCCCCGCCTCGTTCCGTTTAACTTTCAAAATACCTTGGTAAAACTGCAGAGCATGGATCGTATTTTTACGTTGGCGGTTATTCTGATCATTGCCGGGGGCTGTAACCTGAGTTCCCTGGAAGATACGGTTGTCGTGCCCGATGTCGATGATGAATTTTATCTGGACATCTGGGAAGCCCTCACTCCTCAGGGGCGCTTCCTGGAGTTTCGCCTGCGCACCATCGCCAACGAGCCCTGCCTGAACGCTGCGATAGACTACGAATACCGGCAAACGCCCCGGGAGCTGTCCATTTCCATCAACGAGATTGTCCGGGAAGAGGGCTGCATTCCGGGGGAGGCGCCGGCAACGGCCAGCTTCCGGGCCTATTCCCCTTTGCCCGGCGGGTTTTACCCTCTCCTGGTCGACCTCCGGGGGAAGGTGTCCAGCGACGGCCAGATGGTGGTCACCTCCGGGGCTTACAACATCAGCCTGGAGGAAGGAGGGGGCATCGTCCTGCTGCGCCCGGAGCTGCTGCGTATCCCCGAGAATACTATATGGGGCTATGTTTACTACGAAGATCCGGTTCTGGAGACGGCGGCCGTCGAACTGCTGGATGACCTGCAGGCCATCAGCAAAGCCCGCGCCCTGCCGGAGGGGTACTACGGTTATTTCCGGATAGAAGGCAACCATGCCCTTAAGTTTGCCAACGGTGCGGCGCCCGCCGGCGCCCTGCCCTTTTCCTATTGGTACGAAGGGGAGAAAGAAGCGTTGGTGAACCTCCTGGAGGGATACCGTTCCGACTACGGAGATGGCCTGGAGGTGAAAGTGTTCAATACCCTGGGAGAGGAATTGTAACCTTTAGTCTTTCCAGGCAATATTAGCCCTGACCTTTTTGCTGCGGCTCTTCTTTTCCTTTTTTTTACTCTCTTTCAATTCAAAGCTGAATCCTTCGGCGAGGAATTGCTCATACTTTTCCCGGTCGAACTTGTAGAGGCGGGCAGGCCGGTGCGCGACGCCTTCCTGGGTCTCGTCCAGGTCAATGAGCAGGTTCATGGACAGGATTTTCTTGCGGAAATTGCGCTTGTCCAGTTCAGTTTCCAGAATGGCCTCGTAGAGGTGCTGCAGTTCCGTAAGCGTAAACTTGGGCGGCAGCAGCTCAAACCCGACAGGCCGGGAACGCACCAGCCACTTCAGCCGGTGAAAACAGGCTTCGAGAATTTCTTTATGGTCGAATGCCAGGTCGGCCACCTTGGATATCGAATGCCACTTTGCCTTCTTAGCGATCGAAGACGGCTGAATGTTGTAGTGGCTGATCTTGATCAGGGAAAAATAGGCCACGGTGATCACTCTGCCGAAAGGGTGGCGGTTGACGGCACCGAAAGTCCTGACCTGTTCGAGGTAAACATTGCGCAACCCGGTGAGTTCATCCAGCACCCGCTTGGCGGCGGCGTCCAGGTCCTCGTTGGGATAGACGAAGTATCCGGGAAGGGCCCATTTGCCCTTGTAGGGTTCCTCCCCCCGGTTGATGAGCAATACTTTCAGGTCCCCTTCGTCAAAACCGAAGATGACGTTATCGACTGTGAAAGCAGACTTGAAATATTCATTGAATTCGTTCATTCTCGGCGCCGTGTGTTTGCATTTTATTCCAGCGCTGAAATTAGGCAAATAATCACGTAAATCCAATCAAACAGGGGGGAATTAGTGTAAAGTGTACACTAGCTGCATGGCTCGTTTAAGCTCTTGTGAGTCAAAGAGAAACATAGTTCAACAAAACGGGCGGCGAGCGGGGCGGCCCGGGTGCCGTCGAAACGGCCTGGCCCGGAGCGGGCTTCTGGCCGGTTGGCCGTTGCAGTTCCCGAAAAAATGCATTAGTTTTACAGAATAGTGCGCATAGAGAGGAACCACAGTCAAAACGATTGTCGGACCTAAAAACATGCGGAATGAACCAACGGGAATACCCGATGGCCCGCCTGTTGTTGCCACTCGCCCTCGGCATGGGTGCCGGGTTGGCCGGCGCAGAGTGGCGGCAGTGGGTTGCCCTCATCGCACTGATCTTCCTGCTGGCCCTCCTGGCCTTTTGGCAACGCCCCGGCCGGCGCTTTTCCCGGCGTTGGTGGTTCGGCCTTGCTCTCCATCTCTTCCTTTTCTTCTTCGGGTCGGCGCTGGCCTGTTTCCACGATGAGCGCCGTCACCCCGGCTATCCGTCTTTATCCGGGGAAGAAACCTTCACTTTAGGGCGAATCCGGCTTCTGGAACCGGCCGGCGAGCGGTTGCGGCTGGAAACGGACATCCGGGCGGCCGCCGATTCCTCCGGAGGCCTGCGGCGGGCAAGCGGCAAACTGATGGCCTACCTGGATATTACTGCCCGAAGCCGCCAACTGCGGCCGGGAGATGTCCTGCTGCTGAAAACAGAGATACTGCCGGTTCCCGCACCGCTCAACCCCAATGCCTTCGATTACCGCCGCTACCTGCACTTCCGCAACATCCACTATCAGGCTTTTGTGGACGAAGAGGACTGGCGGTGGGTGGCACACCGGGCCACCCCGGGCAGCTACGCCCGGCAACTCCGGCAGCGCTGCCTGAAAGTGCTGCGGCGCCACCTGCCCACCGGAAACGAGTACGCCGTGGCCGCCGCCCTGATCCTGGGGTACAAAGCGGAACTGCCGGAGGATACCCGAAATGCCTACGCCCATACCGGCGCCATGCACGTGCTGGCAGTCTCCGGCCTGCACGTCGGCATCATCCAGATGCTGCTGTCCTTCGCGCTGGGGCTGCTGCGGCTGCCCTGGCGGTGGTGGCCGCCATTCCGCACCCTGCTGCTGCTGGCCGGCATCTGGGCCTTTGCTCTGGTGACGGGGGCTTCGCCCTCGGTGCTGCGCGCTGCCACGCTTTTCTCCTTCCTTTCCGTCGGGCAGGCCCTTCGCCGCCGGACGAACATCTACAACACCCTCGCCGCTTCGGCCTTCCTGCTGCTGTGCTTCGATCCTTTTCTTTTGTTCAACGTCGGTTTCCAGCTGTCTTACCTGGCTGTACTGGGCATCGTATACTTTCAGCCGCTCATCTACCGGCAGTGGTACGTCAAAAACCGGCTTGGCGATTATTTATGGAAGCTGCTCGCCGTGTCCCTCGCCGCGCAACTTACAACCCTGCCGCTGAGCCTGTATTATTTTCACCAGTTCCCGCTTTACTTCTGGCTTTCGGGCCTGGCGGTGGTGCCGGCGGCGGCGCTCATCCTGTCTTCCGGGCTGGCGCTCTTCGTTTTCCACGCCGTGCCGGTGTTCGGGTTGGCCATTGGCAAATTGTTGCACGGCATCACGTGGACGGCCAATGCCCTGATCTTCCTGATCCAACAAATTCCGGGCGGCCTGATCCAGGGGTTCTGGGTGGGGCCGCCGGTTGTTGCGCTGCTCTACCTGGCCCTGCTCTGCGCCGTGCTGGCCCGCGAAACCCGCAATTTCAAGTGGGTGCTGGGCGGGCTGTTGTGCTTGCTGGGAGTGGGGCTGCTGAATGCTGCCAGAGAGGTGCAGGCGCAACACCAGCGGGCCATGGCGGTTTACCATATCCCGCGCGCTACCGCCCTCACCCTCTTTGAGGGCAAACAGGCGAACCTTTTTCACAGTACAGGCCTACCCGATAAGCAGCTGGAATACGCCAGCCAGAACCACTACTGGTGCCGGGGGGCCAGCCTGGCGGGCCGCCGGCCCTTATCGGGATCGGGGCAGGGGCAGGGATGGGCCTACCGCCGGGGCGCGTTGCAGTACGGCGCCTCCCGGCTGCTGGTCATCGGGGGCAGCGAGCCATTGCCGGCAAAGGTCGGGGCCGATATCGTCCTCCTCTGTGATGGCGTAAACATCAGCCTGGACGAACTCCGGCAAAGGATACCCTTCCGCCTGGCCCTCATCGACGGCTCCAACCCGCCCTGGAAAGCCCGGAAGTGGAAGGAGGAAGCCCGGGCACTGGGGGTACGGTGCCATTATACAGGAGAGGACGGGGCGTGGGTAGAGGAGTGGTAGGGGGTAGATTGTGTAAATGTGTAAATGTGTAAATGTGTAAATGTGTATGTGCGGGGGTGCAGAAAGCTTAGTGAATCTTCGTGTTTTCGCGTCCCGTCTCTGTGAGCCGGGCAAGCTTTGTGGCGATATACATCGGTAGGCATCAAAAAAATCCAGAAGCTATGAAATCATTTTTCCAGGAGTATTTCTATTACACCCGGGCCGAGCGCAATGGCGCCTTCGTGCTGGCCTTGCTTTGCCTGTTGCTTTTCCTCTTCCCCAGAGTATATCCCCATTTCAAGGGCAGCCGCGATTCGGAATACAGGCAGTATCAGGAAGAGGCGCTGGCCTTTTTCGCAGAACTGGAAGCCGGCGGCACTGCTTCGCCAACCCAGGATGCCGAAGCATTCTACTTTGATCCCAACACCATATCCATGGACAGCCTGCTGCTGCTCGGCCTGCCTGCCAGGACGGCGAATACCCTCATCAAATACCGGAAAAAAGGGGGTCGGTTTTACCGGCCGGAAGACCTGCGCAAGCTCTATACCCTTTCCGAAGAAGATTATGAACGCCTGGCACCTTATGTGCGGCTGCCTGCCCCGGCGTCCGCCCCGGCCCGGCAGGTGAAGCTGGAACGGGAAACATCTTTTCCCCCTCCGCTCCTGCCCTTCCCCTTCGACCCCAACACCGCCACCCGGGAAGAACTGCTCCGCCTGGGCCTGCCGGAACGGCTGGCCGGCAACATCCTCCGGTACCGGGAAAAGGGCGGGCGCTTCCACAACCCGGAAAGCCTGAAGAAGATTTACGGTATGGATGAGGATACCTACCTAGCCCTGGCGCCTTTCATCGAGATTGGTGAATCGGCCCGGCCACAGCAGGAGGTGCCAGAGCATGAGGAAAAACACCCACAGGCATACGGGCACGTGCCTGCCGTGCCGGTTGCTATCGACATCAACCAGGCCGGCGAGCAGGAATGGAAGCAACTGCAGGGCATCGGCCCCGGATATGCCGGCCGCATCCTGCGGTTCCGCGACAAGCTGGGCGGCTTTGCCTACATCGACCAGGTGGCGGAAACCTACGGCCTGCCCGACAGCACCTTCCGGAAAATCCGCCCGCAGCTGCGGTTGTCGCCGGTACTCCGGAAGATCAGCATCAATACGGCCGATGCCGAAACCCTGAAGGCCCACCCTTACCTCGACTGGCGCAAAGCCAACGCTATCGTCAACTACCGGGCGCAACACGGGCCGTTCAAAAGCATTGAAGATTTGCGGAAGCTGAAGGCGCTGCCGCCGGAGGTGGTGGAAAGGCTGGCGCCTTATGTGGGGTATTGAGGGGTTGAGAGGCATTTTTACTTTTTAATTTGGGAGCTGGATGGATTCCCGTTTGGCTGTACGCCCGTCCTCTGTGCGCCTCTGCGTTCTCAGTGGTTTTATACTGACGCACGGCAGGTTTTGTCGACTACAAAACCCGCCGGGTCAGTATATACTGGCATCGCTGGTTTTGTTCCTGACAAAACCACGCGTTCGCCAGTATACATCCGCATGAGCAGAAGGCGGTGCAGAACGCGAATGGACGCAAATTTTATCGCCATCGACGAGTACGCCCACTGCCCGAAGCTGAACAACTGCGTGAAGGACGCCCGGGAGTTCATCGAAGTGCTGACCGCCAGGTACCAGTTTGAGCCGGAAAACACCATAACGCTCTTCAATGCCGAGGCCACCCGCCCCCAAATCCTCGCCGGGCTCAAAAAGCTAAAGAGCCAGGTGGGCCCACAAGACAACCTGATGATCTACTTTTCCGGCCACGGCGAGACGGAGGACAACGTCGGCTACTGGCCGCCAGCCACAGCCGCGAGCGGGCGCTCGACGGCACGGCGGGGGACAACAGCCCCTTTGCGGCCACCCTGCTGCGCCAGCTGAAAGGCAGCCCCACCAACCTGCCTATCCAAGACCTGGCCGCCGCCGTCATCCGCCAGGTGGAGCAGGCGACAGAGGGGCGGCAGACGCCGGTGTTCAAGCCGCTGAACGTGAGGGGGGACGATTCAGGGCAGTATGTTTTCCGGCTGAAGCTCGCCGAATCAGAAGCTTCAAACTGGGAAAGGTTAAAAAATGCTGTTTCGATTGCTGCTCTGCTGGAATTTCTCGAAAAGTATCCAAACGGCAAAAATGTGCAGGAGGCGATCCGCCGGATCGAACAACTGGAAGCAGAAGACCAGGCTGCCTGGGAAATGGCGGAACAAGGAGACTCTTTGGGGAGTTACCTCAAATACATCCACCTGCGGGAGGAGGGAAGGCATCTGGAGGCTGCCCGTAAAAAGGTGGAAGAATTTCGAGCCGGCAATAAGGGCAAAGCCCAAAAAATAAACCCTGCGGCCCTTATTTCATTCCCCAACACCTTCACCGACCCCCGCGACGGCCAAACCTACCGCACCGTCGAGCTCAACGGCCAACACTGGATGGCGCAAAACCTGAACTTCGATGTGGGCGATGGCTGCTGGTTCTACAAGGAGGACCCGAAGAACGGCGAAAAATACGGCCGGCTCTATACCTGGGAAGCGGCAAAAAAGGCCTGCCCCCAGGGCTGGCGGCTGCCGACGGATGAGGAGTGGCGGGCATTGGCGATGGCGTATGGCGGGCTTTGGGATGGCAGCGATAAAGGAGATCCGAAGAAAGCCTATAAAGCTTTATTGGAAGGAGGGGACAGCGGTTTTTCTGCGCTCCTTGGCGGCTACCGCTACACCGACGGCAGTTTCCGCCGCCTTGGCGACTACGGTCGCTACTGGAGCGCTACGGAGAGCGGCGGCAGCAGCGCGCGGTTCTACGCCTTCGACCGCAACCTCGGCAAGCTGTTCCGGAACAACATCTACAAGGGCTTGGGGTTATCCTGTCGTTGCGTCCAAAATGCGCCGTCTAACGGCATAGATTGACCCTGGTGGGAGGTCAGCCACAGCCTGGCTGGGAGAAGTTGGGCTACTAATTTTCTTTGAAACCCCGCCCGCCGCTTACATGTTGAGAAAAGAGCATATGGAAACCCTCGGGAAATTGGCTTCTAATGAACAGAATT